>NZ_JBHVYI010000043.1:0-71622 GCF_042880975.1 Streptomyces sp. NPDC058289 | reverse complement strand
TTTGGTGGCTCTGGGGCGGGTCTACCCGCCGTCTCCCGTGGCGCGCTCGGGGCCCCTATCGGGGGTAGTCCGCCCCCCACCCCGCGGAACATCAGGCCGGGCGACCGCCGAACGGGCCACCGGACCCGTAATACGTGCCCAGTTCCTCGTGGTAGCCGGCGTCGCCGAGGTGCTTGTCCCGGTGGAACTCGGGAGCGTTCTTGATCTGCTCCTTGGACCGGTCCACGTAGACCTTCTTGTCCTCCGGGTCGATCCGGATCACCGTGCTCGCCGGCAGGAGGACTTCCTTGCCGAAGATCCAGACTCCGGTGTCCACGACCAGATAGGCGTCACCGACCTCGTCGGAGTGCTTGTCCACCTTGCCGATACTGCCGTCGGTCGCCTCGACCTTGTAACCGGTCAGATCGGTACCGGCCAGATGGCCCGAGGTGGACTGGTAACTCCACACATGCTCAGTCACGTAGAAACAACTCCTCCGGTAAACAGAGGGCGACGTGTCATTCGCATACGCCCTCCTTTATTCGGATGTCTTGCACGGCGGACCGTTCGTGCCGCCCGAACTTCGCGTACCCCGCCTTCGGCGGCTCATTCGCGCGGCCTTCAAAAGGCAGGCCGGCCCGTTCGCCGACCTTCGCCGAAGCGGCGCCCGGCCGGTACTGCTCCTCGGCCGGGCGGAGCTGCTCGGCGACCGCCGTCTGCGCGGACACGGTGGGGGCCCTCGGTCACCCGCAGGCCGTGGTCAGTGTTGCGGTGAACTCCCTTGCCAGTTCGGTGATCACGGGGAGGTCGAAGGCTCGCGCGTTGTACTGCAGCCAGCAGCGCAGGCTGCCGTCCGGCTGTTCGAGCACGGTCAGTTCGGGCACGCCCCGGTCGCCGCCCGGCAGGGGCCAGGGCACGGTGCTCCCGCGCGGCAGTTCCCAGGGCTCGCAGGCCAGGCCGGGCAGCTGTGCGGGCGCGGCCCACGCCTCGTAGCGAAGCCAGGCCGCGAACGGCACGGACGGGCTGAACTCGGCGAACGGGTAGAGCTGGTGGTCCAGAGCCTCGCTGTAGACCGTCCGCAACCGGTCCACCAGCTCGGCGAAGCCGGGACCGCCGCTCGAGTCCACCCGCAGCAGCAGCGACTGGACGAAGCAGCCCACCGTCCGCTCGGCGTCCGGGCGCGGGCGGCCGGGTACCGGGGTCATCACCACCAGGTCGGGGCGGCCGCTGCGGCTCGCCAGCAGTCCGGTCCAGGCCGCCGTGACGGCCAGGAAGGGCGTGGCGCCCAGTTCGGCCGCCCGGGCCCGCAGTGCATCGGCCAACGGTGCCGACACCTCGAACTCATGGGCCTGGGTGAGTACTTCTTCCACCGCACGGCGGCCGGCGAACTGCTCGACGGCCTCCGGCGCCCCGGCCAGTGCGGCCTGGAAGTGGGCCCGGGAGGCCGGCCAGTGCGCGTTCGCCCAGTCCACCAACTCCTGGTAGCCCGGCCCCGATCGGGCCGGCGGGGCCGAACGGCCGCGCCGCAGCGCCGAGTAGAACACCCCGAGGTCGGCCAGCAGCACGCCGACCGACCAGCCGTCGGAGACCATGTGGTGCACCGCGACCAGCACCACGTGATCGGTCTCCGACCGGCTGACCACCAGGAGGCGCGCCATCGGGTCGCGGCCCAGGTCGGTGAGACGGTCGCGCTCGGCCAGCAGCAGGGCGTCCACCTCGGCGTCCGTGGCCTCCGGGGCGCGGGTCAGAGTGATCCGCACCCGGGGCTCCTCGTCCAGCACCGCCCGTACGACCCCCTCACCCGCCGCCTCGAACCGGGTCCGCAGCGCCGGATGGCGCCGGACCACCTCCGTGAGCGCCCGGCCCAGGGTCTCCGGCTCCAGCCGGTCGGCCACCCGGAACAGTGCCGTCACCGCTCCGGCGTCCCGCCCGGGTGCCTCGGCCATCCAGCGGAAGAAGTTCTCCTGCTGCGAGGTGAGCGCGACGGCGTGCGGCTGCGCACGGAGCGTGGCCAGGTAGGGCGTCACGGTGTCCGTCCCGGCAGACGCTGCGTCAGCGGCACACTGCCGGCGGTCGGGATGGTCCACCCAGGCGGCCTGGGACCGCAGCGAAGGCCGGTCGAAGACCACGGCGGTGCCCGCCCGGACCCCGAACTCGCTGCTGATGGCGGTGGCGAGCTGGACCGCCCGGAACGAATCGCCGCCGAGCGCGAAGAACTCGGCGGCCACGTCCGTGACCGGTCGGCCGAGCAGGCGCCGCCAGAGTCCGGCCAGCCGCAGCTCCGTCGGCGAGGCCGGAGCGACCGCGGGACCGGTGGACTCCGCAGGAGTGTCGAAAAGGGGGCGGAGCAGGTGTTTGACCACCTTGCCGCTCGGGTTCCTGGGGAGGTCGCCGGCGAGGAGGATCCGCACCGGCAGCTCGGGGCGGCTCAACCGGCTGCTCAGGAACAGCCGGAGATCGTCCAGGTCCAGGCCGCCGGGGCCGGCCACGACGACCGCCACCGGGACGGCGCCCATCACGGGGTGCGGCAGGCCGAGCGCGGCGGCGTCGGCGACCGCGGGGTGCTCGTGCAGCGCCTCCTCGATCCGCAGCGTGGAGACCTTCAGTGCACCGCTCTTGATGACATCGCTCTCCCGGTCGACCAAGTACAGGTAACCGTCCGCGTCGAGGCGTCCGACATCGCCCATCCGCACCCAGCCGTCCCGGAACACCCGCTCGCTCTCACCGGCGGCGCCCAGGTAGCCGCGGGGCGGTCCGGGCTGGCGCAGCCACACCTCGCCGACCTGCCCGGCGGGCAGCGGCAGCCCGTCCGCGTCGAGGATCCGGAGGTCACGGGGGTCCGCCGGGCGGCCCAGCGAGCCGGGGCGGCGGGCGTCGACCACGGTGGAGATCTGCGCGGGCGAGGATTCGGCGGAGGTGTAGGTGTTGACCAGCGTCGCGCCCGGCAGCGCCGCGGCCAGCGCGGCCGCCACCGGTACGGGTAGTGCGGCAGCCGAGGAGTTGACCAGGCGCAGACTGCTCAAGTCGTACCGCCCGGCGGTGCCCGCGTTGACCAGTTCGATCGCCATCGAGGGCACCAGGAAGGCGGTGCCGATCCCGAACTTCTCGACCGCGATGCCGAATTGGTCCGCGTCGAAGCGCGGCAGGCTGAGCGTGGTGGGCGCGGCGGTCAGTGCACCGAGCAGCATCACCTGGCCCGCGTTGGTCCCGATCGGGAAGGCGTGCAGGGCGTGCCGCGAGTGCGCGTAGGCGCGGCGGCGGGGGTCGGTGACCAGGCCGGCGGTCAGGTTCCCGTGCGCGGCGAGCACGCCCTTGGGCGCGCCGGTCGTGCCGGAGGTGCCGATCACCTGCGCCGGGTCTGCCGGGCCGACCCGGTACGGCGGGCCCGCCGGCGGCTCGGGGTGCGCTGCCAGCAGGGCGTCCAGACGGAGCTCCACCAGTCCCGGGAGGGCGGGCGGTCCACCCTCCCCGTCCCGGAGGACCGTGCCGGCCCCGGCCAGCGCGCCCAGGGCGGCGGCATCGGCCCCGGACAGGTCCTCGCGGACCGGGACGGGCACCCCGCCCGCGTACTGGACGGCGAGGAAGCCGACGGCGTACCGCTCCCAGCGCGCGTTGGAGAACCGCAGCAGCACCCGGTCGTGCGGTTCGACCCCGGCGGCGGCCAGCCCGGCGGCGGCGCGCAGTGCCTCCTCGCGCCAGCGGCGGTAGCTGATCTCCCCGCCGCCGACGACCTGCAGCGCGACGTGGTCCGGGTGTTCGGTGGCGCGAGCGTCGAGGAGCTCCGGGACGGTCGTGGCGGCGGGCGGCGCGGTGGTGGTGATGACGGTCTCCGGTGAGATTCGGTGGTGGGTGAGGGGTGGCGGGTGGTCGGATTGGGTGGGGTCAGTCCAGGCGGTCGGCGGCCTCCTCCTCGCTGAGGGCGTCGATCTCCGCGATGAGCAGTGCCTCGATCCGGGCTGCCAGGGCTGCCGGGGTCGAGCTCTCGAAGACGTCGCGGATCGACACGTCGAGCCCGACGCCGGCCCGGATGCGGGCGGCGACCCGGGTGACCAGGAGGGAGTCCCCACCGAGGGCGAGGAAGTCGTCCAGTACGCCGACCCTCGCTACGCCGAGCACCTCCTGCCAGAGGCCGACCACCAGGGCCTCGGCATCGGTACGGGGCGCCAGGTACCCGGCGGCGGAGCCCGCCGGGTCCGGGTCGGGCAGGGCCGCGGTATCGAGCTTGCCGTTGGCGTTGAGCGGGAACGTGTCGAGCAGCACCACGGCGTCCGGCACCATGAAGGCCGGCAGGCGCAGCGCCAGGTGTTCGCGCAGCTCGGCCGTCTGAGGGGTGGCCGAGGACCGCCGCGCGGCTGCGGACCGCCGTGCTGCCGCCGGCTGCAGGACGGCGTAGGCGATCAGCCGGCGGCCGTCGCGGACCAGTACGGCCGCCCGGGCGACAGCCGGGTGGGCGGTGAGGGCGGCCTCGATCTCGGCGGGCTCGATCCGGTATCCGCGGATCTTCACCTGCCCGTCGGCGCGGCAGAGGAACTCCAGCTGCCCGTCGGTGCGCCACCGGGCGCGGTCGCCGGTGCGGTACATCCGGCCGTCCGGGGCCTCGGCGAAGGGATCCGGGAGGAAGGCCTCCGCCGTCAGCTCGGGCCGGGCCGGGTAGCCGCGGGCGAGGCCTTTGCCGCCGATGTGGAGCTCGCCCTCGGAGCCGGCGGGCAGCAGGCCGCCGCGCTCGTCCAGGAGGTAGAGCCGAACCCCGGGCAGCGGACGGCCGAGGGGCGGGCGCTGCCCGGTGGCGGGCCCCCCACCGGGGTGGCCGACGGGGCCGCCGCCGAGGTCGCCCGCGGTGACGATGACGGTGGCCTCGGTCGGGCCGTAGGTGTTGACCAGCCGGACGGTGTCACCGTGCCGCTCCCGCCATCGGGCGAGGGTCGCGGCGCGTGCCTCGGAGCCGCCGAGGACCACCAGGCGCAGCGCGGGCGGCCACGGGGCCTGGTCTCCGAGCGAGACCAGCTCCTCCCAGTACGCGGTGGGCAGGTCGAGTACGGTGACGGACCGTCCGGCCTCGCCGCGCAGCAGGTCGGGCAGCATCCGGCCGCCGCCGGGCAGCAGGACGACACAGGCGCCCGCGGTGAGGGCCGGCCAGATCTCCTCGGCGTGGGTGTCGAAGCCGATGGAGGCGAACTGGACGATCCGGTCGTCCGGCCGGAGCCGGTAGCCCTCCGGTCCGGCCATCCACCGGACGCGCTCGGCCAGGGCGGCGTGCTCGACGGCGACGCCCTTGGGAACCCCGGTGGAGCCCGAGGTGTAGAGGACGTACGCGAGGCCGCCCGGGTCGGTGCCGGGCAGCGCGGCTCCGGTGTCCGGATCGCCGACGGGCGGCACGGGAATCCCCGGCACCGGAACCCCCGGCACCGGAACCCCCGGCACCGGGACCCCCAGCACCGGGACCCCCAGGTCCGGCCGATCACCCCCCGTGAGCAGCAGGGCGGCGTCCGTCTCGCCGAGCATCAGCCGCTGCCGCTCGGCCGGGTGTGCGGGGTCGAGCGGCAGGTAGCCGGCGCCGGCCTTCCAGATCGCCATCAGGGCGATGACCAAGGCGAAGGAGGGCTCGATCCGGACGCCCACGGCTCGACCGGCCACCGGGCCCAGACGGCCCGCCAACTCATCCGACGCGCGGTCGAGTTCGGCGTAGCTGAGGGTGCTGCCCGCGCACTCGAGAGCGGGTGCGTCGGGGCGGGTGGCGACCTGGTCGGCGAAGCCGCGCAGGATCGGGAGGGCGTCCTCGGTCACGGCAGGTCCGGCACCGAGCGCGAGGAGCGCGGCACGCTCCTCGCCGGTCAGCAGCCAGTCACCGTGCAGCGGGACCTCGACGTCCTCGACGGCGCGGGCGAGCAGATCGCGGACCCGGCGTGCCAGGGCCTCGACCGTGGTGCGCTCGAAGAGCTCCCGGTCGAAGCAGAACGAGAGCGTCATCCCACCGCCCGGGGTACGCCAACTGTCCAGCAGCAGATCGGTCTTGGCCCGGTCGAAGCCGGAGTCCATGCTCGCCGTCCGGACGCCCGCGGGCAGCGAGGTCCGCTCGTCGGAGCCGGCCAGCTCGTACTGGCTCTGGTGGACGAACACCGCCTGGTAGAGCGGGCCGCCGCCGGGCTGCACGGGCAGCCCCAGTTCGGCGGCGACCCGCTCGACGGGGATGTCCTGATGGCTCAGCGCCGCCATCGTGGCCGAGCGCACCCGGCGCAGCACGGTGCGGAAATCGGGCTCGCCGGTGAGGTCCGCGCGGATCACCCCGGTGCGGGAGAAATAGCCGAGCAGGGCCTCGTGGGCGGTCTCGTTGCGGCCGGCCAGGGGGGTGCCGACGGCGAAGTCGTAGGTGCCGCTCCAGCGGGCCAGCACGCTCTGGTAGGCGGCGAGCAGCACCATGAACGGGGTGCAGCGCTGCTCGCGGGCCAGGGCGTCGAGTCCGGCGACGAGGGCGGGGCCGAGGGCGAGTTCGGCGAAGCCGGCCCGGTGGGTGGGCTCGGCGGGCCTGGGGCGGTCCAACGGCATCCGCAGGGCGCCGACGCCGGCCAGTCGTCCGCTCCAGTGCCGGACCGCCTCCTCGGCCGCGCCGCCGTCCAGCCTGGTCCGTTCGGCGAGCGCGAAGTCGCCGTACTGGAGCTTGAGTTCGGGCAGATCGGCCGGCCCCTCGCCGATCTCCTCGCGGTACAGCGCGAGCAGTTCGCGCCACAGCACGGTGAACGACCAGCCGTCGGAGACGATGTGGTGGACCACCACGCTCAGGGCGTGCTCGTCCTCGCCGGCGCTGACCAGGACGGCCCGCAGCGGCGGCCGCTCGCCCAGGTCGAAGGGGGCATTGACGAAGGGGGCGCAGGCAGCGGTGAAGGCCTCCTCCGCTGCCTCCGGTATCGGGACCAGGGTGAGTACGACGTCCCGTACGGGTTCCACGAGCTGGACGGGCTGTTCACCGTCCAGGGCGAACCGGGTGCGCAGTACCTGGTGTCGCGCGGTGAGCCGGGTGAGTGCCGCGCCCAACGCCTGCGGGTCGAGGGGCCCGCTCCAGCGCCGGTTCAGGTACATGTTGAACCCGGCGTCCTGCGGGCTCAGTTGCTGGAGGAACCAGAGGCGGCGCTGCTCGTCGGTCAGCGGATGGCGGGAGAGGGGGGTCGGGGAGGTCATCTGTTCGTCTCGCCTTTCGCGCGGGCCTGCAGGGTCTCGAGGCCGATCAGGTCGTCGGACTCGGCATCCGGGACTTCCCGGTCGAAGCGCGCCAGGACGGGAATGCAGAGGCTGATGAGGACCAGCGCGGCCATGGCGAGCCCGAACACCAGGTAGAGCAGGCCGATGCCGCGCCCGTCGCCGGTGCCGATCAGGGCGCCGACGCTGGAGGCCAGCGCGCCGCCCTCGTCCATCAGGGGCTGGAGCAGTTCGGGGCCGGCCGGGGCGACCAGGGCGAAGCCGATCGGCAGGGTGGACCAGGCGACCAGGGTGTTCACCGCGATCACCCGGCCGTGGAAACGCATCGGCACCTTGGTCTGGATGACCGTCGCGTAGATGCCGTTGAGCAGCGCCAACCCGTAGGTCATGCCGAACGCGCCGGCGGCGACCACGGTCACCGAGGGCCGCAGGCCGGTGACTACGCAGGCGGCGGCGAGGCCGAGGGTGGCGAACAGGACTCCGCGCAGCCGCATCCGGCGCGGGCCTCCCCAGACCAGCAGGGTGAGGCCGCCGAGTACGGCGCCCAGGCCGGCCGCGGTGGAGACCCAGCCGGCCGCGGCGGTCGAGGAGAAGGAGAGCACCAGCGGGGTGATGAGTAGGAAGAGCGGGGAGAGGAAGATGTTCAGGACCGCGAACCAGAACAGCATGGCCCTGAAGTGGCGGCTTCCGAGGGCTCGTTGGAAGCCGGCCCGGATCTCGGCGCCGACGCTTTCGCGGCGGGTGGCGGCCATCACGTCGGGGAAGCGCACCGCCAGGGTGACGCCGGTGGCGATCAGGTAGCTGACGACGTCGAAGACCAGGATGCCGCCGAGGCCGATCACGTGCAGGATGCCGACCGCGATCAGCGGTACGAGGAACTGGGCGAGGCCGAGGGCCATCTGGACCACGCCGTTGGCGCGGCCGAGGAAGCGCTTGGGCACCAGCTGCGGCACCGCCGATCCCCAGGCGACGCGCTGGAAGGCGAGCGCGGTGGAGAGCAGGGAGATCATCACGTAGCAGTGCCAGATCTCCAGCGAGTCGCTGAGGTACAGCACCAGCAGGGCCGCCTGGGTCAGACCGGCCGCGATGTCACCGCCCAGCATCACCCGGCGGCGGTCGCCGCGGTCGACGATGGCGCCGGCCAGCGGGGCGACGACGATGCCGGGCACCAGTCCGAAGGCGGCGAGCAGGCCGAGTTGGAACAGCGAGCCGGTCTGCAGGTAGATCCAGATCGGCAGGGCGAACTCGGTGAGCGCCGAGCCGATCATCGAGAGCTGCTGGCCGGTGGCGATGGCCAGGAAGCGGCCCATGGTCGGGCGGACGGGGCGGCGCTCGCGGGCCTTCCGGGATTTCCCCGGCGTCCCGAAGGACCGCTCCGGCTCCCTCGGCTGCCCGGATCCCGGCTCGGGGTTCCGGTCGGGGTTCCGCTCGGGATCCCCCTCCGGGTTCCGCTCGGGTTCCCGCACGGTGTCCGGATCCGCTCCGGCGACGTCGCGGGACAGGCCG
Organism: Streptomyces sp. NPDC058289; assembly: GCF_042880975.1. NCBI lineage: Bacteria > Bacillati > Actinomycetota > Actinomycetes > Kitasatosporales > Streptomycetaceae > Streptomyces > Streptomyces sp. NPDC058289. The sequence continues at coordinate 62,946 of NZ_JBHVYI010000043.1, read as the reverse complement.
GCCAGCCACCAGGTGGCGTCGGCGGTGCGTTCGTGGCGCGACTCCTCGCCGGCGGCGATCGAGCGGTGCACGCCCGTGAGGATGCCGGCCAACTCCTCGGCGCGGTACTTGAGGTAGAAGTGCCCGGCCTCGTCCAGGACGACCACGGCGGTGGTCCCGGTGATCCGGTGCCACTCGCGGAACCGCTCCTGGTAGAACTCGGTCGCGGGATCCCGGTCTCCGCAGACGGCGATGACCGGCGCCGTGATGGTGCCGCCCTCGCTCTCGTACAGGTCGCCGAAGTAGCGCTCGGCGCCCTCGGTGCCGACCCGGCGGTTGTGCACGATCAGCCGCAGCTGGTCCTCGTCGACCTCGTCCACGTCCAGGCCCGCCGCAGCCAGGGCGTTGATCATGCCCTGGTCGCTGCGCAGCCGGGCGGCCAGCTCGGCGAAGCGCTCGGCCATCGCGGCGCCGCGGCCCTTCGGGCGGGCGAACGGGAAGATGCCTCCGAGGTGGACGGCGTCGATCTCCCGGCCGGCCGCCTCCACCCGGCGGGCGATCTCCACGGTCAACCGGACGCCGACCCCGCAGTGTCCGTAGAGCACCAGAGGTCCGGCGACGTTGGCGACGATCTCCTCGGCGCAGAGCCGGGCGACCTCGTCGACGTCCATGGCCTCCTCGCCCAGCTCGTGTCCGGGGACGGCGATGGAGTGCAGGGCCCAGTCCGCCGGCATGGCGTCGGCGAGGGGCTTGTAGATCAGTGCGCTGCCGCCGCCGTAGGGGGCGCAGACCACGCTGGCGGCCGTCTTGCGGCGCTCCGGGGTGAGCAGGTGCAGCAGCCTGCGCGGGCCGCGGTCGCCCTCGGGAGTGGCCACCAGTTCGGCGAGTCGACGGACCGTCGGGTGCTTGAAGAGGTCCATCACGCCGACCGGGGTGGCCAGGTCGGGGAAGGCCCGGCGCATCCGGGCGACCACCTGGGTGGCGAGCAGCGAGTGGCCCCCGAGTTCGAAGAAGTCGTCCAGTGCGCCGACTCGGGGGAGGTCGAGCAGGTCCGCCCACATGGCGGCTATCACCTGCTCGGTCCCGTCCTCGGGGTCGACGTGGGCGCCGGCGGGCGGGCCGTCCGCCGGCGCGGGCAGCGCCTTCCGGTCGACCTTGCCGTGGGCGAGCAGGGGCAGCCGCTCGAGCACCACGTAGCGGGCCGGGACCATGTAGTCCGGCAGTACCTCGCCCAGGGCGGCGCGCAGCTCGGCGGCGGCCGGCGGTTCGCCGCCGACGGGGCGTTCCAGGTAGGCGACGAGGTTCTGCTTGACGCCCTCGCCGCGGGCCAGGACCACTGCCTGGGTGATGCCGGGCAGGGCGGTCAGCGCGGCCTCGATCTCGCCGGGCTCGACCCGGTAGCCGCGGACCTTGATCTGGTCGTCGCTGCGGCCGAGGTAGTCCAGGGACCCGTCGGCGCGCCAGCGCGCCAGGTCGCCGGTGCGGTACATCCGCGGGCCGCCGGTCCCCTGGGCGACGTACGGGTCCGCACCGGCCTGGGAGGCGTACGGGTCCGCGCCGGACGGGGCGGCGTACGGGTCCGCGCCGGACGGGGCGGCGTACGGATCGGGCAGGAACCGCTCGGCGGTCAGGTCCGGGCGCCCGAGGTAGCCCCGGGCCAGCCGGTCCCCGCCCAGGTACAACTCGCCGGTGACGCCCGGCGGAACGGGGTTGCGGGCCTCGTCCAGCACGTAGCAGCGCCCGCCGGCCAGCGGGCTGCCGATCGGGGTGCTGCCCGGCGCGTTCAGGCCGTCGGCGGTGACCTCGTGGACGGTGATCCCCACCGTCGCCTCGGTAGGCCCGTAGTGGTTGAACACCGCGCACCGGCCCAGTGCGGCGATGCCCGCAGCCCAGGACCAGCTGCTGGCTTCGCCGCCGAGGACCAGCGCACGGCGCGGCAGCAGCCGCTCCAGCGGTGCGTCGGCGGTCAGCGCGGCCAGGTGGGACGGCGTCATCTTCAGGTGATCGATGCCGGCCCGCTCGATCTCCGCGGCCAGTTCCACGCCCGCGATCCGGCGCGGCAGCAGATGGACCCGGCCACCGGTCGTGAGCGCCAGGTAGAGCATGGTCATGCTGAAGTCGAAGGAGAGCGACTGCAGCAGCCCGAAGGAGGCCCCGGGCTCGATCCGCAGCCGTTCTCTTGCGCCCGCAAGGTAGTTGAGGATCTGGCGGTGCTGCACCGCGACGCCCTTGGGCGTGCCGGTGGAGCCCGAGGTGTAGATCACGTACGCCAGGTGGTCGGCGCCGGAGACCTCCTCCAGCGGCGACCCGTCCCACGCGGTTGCGTCGTCGTTGCCGTCGCCGGTCAGCAGGTCGATCGCCGGGTGGTCGCCGAACCGCGGTCGCAGCACGGTGTCGGTGATCAGGACCTTGGCTGCGGCGTCGGCGACCAGGTGGGCGAGCCGGGCGGGCGGCTGTTCGGGGTCGAGCGGCAGGTAGCCGCCGCCGGCCTTGAGTACGGCGACCAGGGCGACCGCGAGCTCGGGGGACTGCTCCAGGCAGACGGCCACGCGGTCGTCGGCGCCCACGCCCAGCGCCCGTAGGCGCCGGGCCATGGCGTTGGCGCGCCGGTCGAGGTCGCCGTAGGTCAGGGTGCGGTCCTCGAAGACCAGTGCCGGTGCCTCGGGCGTCCGGGCCGCGGCCTCGGCCAGCGCCCGGGTGAGCGTGGCGGGACCGCCGTCCGGCAGCGCGGGACCGGCGGCCCAGGTCCGCAGTACGGCCGTCCGCTCGGCCGCGCTCAGCAGCGGAAGCCGGGCGACCGGCAGCGCGGGGTCGGCGACGCCGGCCGCGGTCAGCAGCTCGAACCGTTCGGCGAGCCGCTCGACGGTGTCGGCGTCGAAGAGGTCGGTGCGGTAGGTGAGCAGACCGTAGAGGCCGCCGTCCGGCTCTTCGCGCATGTAGAGGGCGAGGTCGGCGTGGGTGGTGGTGGCTTCGTAGCCGAAGCCCTCGGAGTCCAGGCCCGCGGTGGGGGCGGCGGCGTGGTCGCCGTAGTTCTGGAAGGCGAAGGTGGTCTGGAAGACGGCGGCGCGGCTGACGTCGCGTTCCACCGCGAGATCGTTGACCATCTGCTCGAACGGCACCTCTTGGTGCGCGTACGCGTCGAGCGTGGTCTCGCGGACCCGGCTGATCAGCCGGCCGAAGTCGAGGTCGGCACCGAGCCGGGCGCGGATCGGCAGCATGTTGACGAACGCGCCCACCACGCCTTCGAGTTCGCTGTGGAGGCGGCCGGCGACGGCGGAGCCGACGGCGAAGTCCCGCTGGCCGGTGTGCCGGCCCAGCAGGGCCTGGAACGCGGCCATCAGCACCATGTACGTGGAGGCGCCGTAGGCCTGCGCCACCTCGCCGATCCGGCGGGAGAGTTCGGCGCTCCAGTGGAACTCGGTCGCGGCCCCTTCGAAGGTGAACAGCGGCGGGCGGGGCCGGTCGGAGGGCAGCTCCAGGGCCGGGACGCCGTCGAGTTCGGTGCGCCAGTGTTCGCGAGAGGCGGCGAGCGGCCCGTTCTCCAGACGGTCCCGCTGCCAAGCCGCGTAGTCGCCGAACTGGACGGGCAGGGCAGGCAGTTCGCCCGGAGCGCCGTGGGCGTGGTGGGCGTAGCGGAGGTCGAGCTCGCGGTTGAGGAGGTCGATCGACCAGCCGTCGCAGATGATGTGGTGCATCACGAGGGCGAGGACGTGGTCGTCCTCGGAGATCCGGACCACGAGGGCGCGCAGCAGCGGGCCGACCTGGAGGTCGAAGGGTACGGCGATCAACGCGCCGAGCTCGGCGGCGGCGCGCGCCTGCGGGTCGGGGTCCGCACTGGCGTCCAGGTGTTGGGCGGCGAACGGCGCGGGCTCGGCGACCCGGACCTCGGCGGTTCCGGCCTCGGTGGTGCGGAAGGTCATCCGCAGGCTCTCGTGCCGGGCCACGAGGTCGGTCAGCGCGGCATCGAGGGCGGTGCGGTCGAAGGGGCCCCGGATCCGGCGGGCGGGCGCCAGCGTGTAGGCCGTGGAGCCGGGAGCGAGCTGGTCCATGAACCAGAGCCGTTCCTGGCCGCTGGACAGCGGCGGTGCGGTGTCCGCCGGGCGGGGGTTCACCACCCGGGCGGGGGCCGAGGCGCCGCGCAGCCGCTGGCTGAGAAGGGCGCGCTTGGCTGCGGACCAGTCGGTGGGCAGGTCCTGGGTATCCGTCATCGAGTTCCTGTTCGGGCGTGCGGCGGGTGAATCGGAGCGTGCGGAGGTACGGACGGACGGGGGCACGGAGGTACGGGGGCACGGAGGTACGAACGGACACGGCGGGGCGCGGTGGGGCCGGGCCGGGCCCGGCCGAGCGGGGCCAAAAGCGGGGCCGGGCAGCGCCGAGCGGCCCCTGCCCGGCGTACCCGGCCTCCGGGCGTACCGGGCGGGGCGGGCCCGGCACGGTCCGAAAGGGACGGCCTACTGGCGTGCGCGGACGGCGGCGGCGATGCCGGCCGGGGTCGGGACGTCGAAGAAGACGTCGAAGTCCAGCTCCACACCGAGCGCGTCGCGGATCCGGGCGGCGATCTGGATCACCGTCAGCGAATGCCCGCCGAGGTCGAACAGGTCGTCCTCGGGGCCGACATCGGGCAGGTTCAGCACCTCGGCCCAGATCCGGCGGACCGTTCCGATCGTCGCGTCGTCTTCTTCGCCTGCCTCGGCGGTCTCGCCCGTGGCGTCGGCCCGTGGCGCCGGAGCCTCGCGGGGCGGTACCGGCAGGGCCCGCCGGTCCAGCTTGCCGTTCGGGGTGAGCGGCAGGCCCTCCATGGTGAGCCAGCGCTGCGGTGCCATCGCGGCAGGCAGCGTGCGCATCAGGTGGTCGCGCAGGTCGGCGGGGGCGGGCGCCGGGGCGCCGACGGCCGGGACCAGGTAGCCGGCCAGGAAGGGCTCCCCGTCCTCCTCGGTGTGGACGGCAACGGCGGCCTGGGCGAGGGCGGGGTGCTCCAGCAGGGCGGACTCGATCTCGCCGAGTTCGATCCGGTGGCCGCGGATCTTGACCTGGTCGTCGATCCGGCCGAGGAAATCGAGTTCGCCGTCGGACGTCCAGACGGCGCGGTCCCCGGTGCGGTAGAGCCGGGCGCCGGGCGGGCCGAACGGGCTCTGCACGAAGCGTTCGGCGGTGAGTTCGGGCCGGCCGAGGTAGCCGTGCGCGACGCCGTCCCCGCCGATCAGCAGCTCTCCGGGGATGCCGAGCGGGGTGGGGTTCAGCTGCTCGTCGACCACGTACGTCTGGGTGTTGGCGATCGGGCGGCCGATCCTGACCTGCTCCGGCTCGGCGGGGAGTTCGGCACAGGTGGACCAGATGGTGGTCTCGGTGGGCCCGTACACGTTGAACAGCCGGGCGGTGCGCGCGCGCAGTTCGCGGGCGAGCGGCAGCGGCAGTGCCTCGCCGCCGGCCAGGCCGGTGACGGCGGTGAGCGCGTCCGCGCCGCTCCCGGCCGTGAGCATCACCCGCCATCCGGAGGGGGTGGCCTGTACGTGGGTGACGCCCTCGGCGCCGATCAGTGCGAGCAGGCCGGGGCCGTCGACGGCGAGGCCGTCCGGGGCCAGGACCAGGCGGCCGCCGGTGATCAGCGGCAGGTAGAGCTCCAGCGCGGAGATGTCGAACGAGAGCGAGGTCAACCCGAGCCAGGCGTGCTGCGGGCCGGAGTCGAGCCGGTCGGCGAAGGAGGTGAGCAGGTTGACCAGCGCCCGGTGGCCGACCGAGACGCCCTTGGGGCGGCCCGTGGAGCCGGAGGTGTAGAGGACGTACGCCACGTCGTCCGGACCGGGGCCGGCGTCGGCGTCTGCGTCCGTGGCGGAGGCGGTGGCGGAGGCGGTGGCGGGCTCCGCCGGGTCCTGCGCCGACGGCGCGGGGATCCGTAGGACGGCGGGGGCGGCTGCGGCGACCTCGGGCGAAGGCTCGCGGTCGGCGAGCACCAGAACGGCTCCGGAGTCGCGCAGCACGAGGGCGAGGCGCTCGGACGGATAGCCGGGGTCGAGCGGCAGGTACGCCGCACCGGTGGCGAGGACGGCGAGCATCGCGGCGGGCAGGTCCGCGGTGCGGTCCAGGTGGAGGGCGACCAGGTCGCCCGGCCGGACGCCGGCAGCGCGCAGTGCTGCGGCCAACTGGTCGGCGCGGCAGATCAGTTCGCGATAGCCGAGATGACGGCCGGCCGTGCTGACCGCGATCGCCTCCGGAGTGGCGGCGGCCTGGGCGCGGACCAGGTCGAGCACGGTCCGGTCGGTCGGATAGGGCCGGTCGGTGGCGTTCGGCGCGGTGGTGACGGCCCGGAGCTCGGCGGCGTCCAGTAGCGGCAGGTCGAGCAGTCGGGCCTCGGGCGCGGCGACCGCGCCGGCGAGCAGGGTGCCGTAGTGGCCGGCGATCCGGCGGGCGGCGTCCGGGGCGAGCACGGCCGGGTCGTACTGGAGGCTGAAGTCGATGCCGCCGCCCAGGGGGCCGTGGCCGCCGGGGGCCTCGACGACCTGGAGGTGGAGGGTGTTGCGGGCGGTGCGGTTGTGCACCGCCCAGGCGATCAGGGCACCCGTGCCGGCGAAGTCCAGGTCCGGGCCGCGCCGACGGTAGCCGAGCGAGACCGCGGTCAGGCCGACGCGGGGGCCGAGTCCGGCGACGGCACTGCCGAAGGGGACGCCGCGGTACGGGTAGCCGGCCCGCAGCTCGGCCCGGACGGCGGCGGCGAAGGCGGCGAAGGTCTCCGACGCATCGGCCGCGGGCGCGTGTACGGGCAGCTCATTGACGAACAACCCTATTTCATCGGCGAGTTCGGGTGTCCGGGTGGAGAGCGGCACGGAGACAGGCACCGCATCGCCGCCGTAGCGGCGCAGCAGCCCGTGCAGGGCCGCGAGCAGGAACTCGAAGACGGTGGTGCCGGCGAGGGCGGCCGCAGCGGCCAACTCCCCGGCCTCGGCGCCGTCGAGGCGCCACTCGACCGCCTCGCCGGCCCCGGCAACGGTCGGCGTGCGCGGCGCGCCGGGCAGCACCGGGTCGGTGGCGGCGGCCCAACGCGGCCCGTACCACTCGGCAGCCCTCCGTACGGTGCCCGGATCCGCTGTCGAGGCACCCGGTGTGGCTGGTGCAGTCGTCACGGGTAGGGGTGCCGCGCCGTACGCCGCTGCGAGGTCCCGGGTCAGGACGTCCTTGGAGTTGCCGTCGAACACAGCGTGGTGGGCGGTGACCAGCAGCTCGGCGCTGCCGTCGGCGCGCCGGTGCAGGGTGAAGCGGCTGAGCGGGCCGGTCTCCAGGGAGAACGGGCGAGCGGCCTCCTCCTCCAGCAGCTTCTCCAAGTCGGCCTCGTCAGCGGGTGCTTCGAGCTGCACCAGTTCGGGACGCTGCGCCGCGGGTTCCTGCCAGACCCGGCCGTCACGCTCCACCAGCCGGGCGGAGAGGGCCGGGTGGCGCTCGGTCACGGCGGTCACCGCGCGGGCCAGCGCCGCCATGTCGATCCGGTCGAAGGAGATCCGCACCGGCATGTGGAACGCCTCGCGGGCAAGCCCCAGTCGATCGGTCAGCCAGACGCCCTGCTGGGCCGGCGAGGCCGGTCTGCAGTCGGGCAGGGGGAGTACTTCGGACATCGGCGGCTCACTTAGGACGTCGGAGCAGGGTGGAAGAGCAGCGCACATCAACGTGCGGACGCGGCATGGAGCGCGGAGTAGCGCACGTCAGGACTTCAGAGGTCAACGGCAGGCTGCGGCGAACGGGTTCGGTGACGGCACCGGCCACCGTGTGGACGTCCGACCCTCCCCCGGGGGCCGGCTGATGGCCGTGAGTGGTCAGGACCGCCGGAAATCCGAGGATCGCCGGAGGTGTCCGGTAGCTCGGGCCCCCACCCGATGAAGACAATTGGTCCAGACCTGTCGAGAGATTCGCACAACGCCCATGTACCGTCAAGAGCCGTCCACGGCCCGGAATCAACCACCATGTACGGGCCGAGCTCTACCGACGTCCACCCAAACGTCCGCAGGTGCGCCCATCCCTGACAGTTCGTCAATGCCCAAGCGCCTGACGGTAGATCGCCCGCTGAGCGGTGGGCGGTCGTTGCGACTGCCACGGAAACCGTGTCACGGGCGAGGGGTGGACGCCCTCGGCCTGTCGGCCGGGCGGTAAGGACGGCGACTCGGCGGTTCCGGGTGCCTCGCAGTCGGCTGCCGGCGACAAGAAGAGCGCGCTCGCGTATGCGAAGTGCGTGGAGTTCCGGTCCGGAGGGACGGGGACCCGCGCCGCGGCAACCGGCCCCGCCGGCCGGTGGAAACCCCCAGCGCTTCCCGGGTGAGTGGCCAGACGTGTTCCGCCACGTTTCACAACGTTTTCGGCGCGTGTTCACGCTGCGAGCAGCATCTCGGCAAGGGGTTGCCAAATTAGGCAAATGACTGTCACCATTCTTGCCATGAAGCCTCGTGTACTTGTCCTCGGCGATCAGCAGACCATGGTCGACGCGGCGGTCAAGCTGGGAGCCGAGGTGTGGTGGGCGCAGCGCCCCGAGCGGGTCCGGGCCGAGGAGGCCGTCGCTCCGGTCGTGACACTGCTGACCGACTACACCGATCCGGCCTTCGTCGACCTCGTCGCGCATCTGCACGCACTCCGGCCCTTCGACGCGGTGGTGAGCATCCAGGAGCACGCGCTGCTGTCCCTCGCAGCGCTCAACGAGCGGCTGGGGCTGCGCGGGCCGCGCAGCGAGACTGCGCGGCTGGTCACCGACAAATGGGCCATGCGCGCCAGGCTCGCCGAACGCGGGGTGAGTCCGGTGGCGGCCGCCCTGGGGCGGACCGCGGACGACCTGCGCGCGTTCGGCGCCGAGCACGGTTACCCGTTCATCGCCAAGCCGGTGGCGGCGACCGGCAGCTTCGGCGTGGTCCTGGTGGACCCGCCCGGGGTGGACGCGGTCGCCGCGGGATTCTCGGGCACCGGGGTGAGCGCGTTCCTGATGGAGGAGCACCTCGACGGCCCCGAGATCAGCGTCGAGACCTTCAGCTTCGCCGGCCGCCACGTCGTCCTCGCCCTCACCGACAAGTCGACCGGCCACGGCTTCGTGGAGAGCGGGCACACCATACCCGCCACCCTGGACGAGACCGTCCGCGCGAAGGCGGTCGAGGTGGTCGGGGCGTTCCTGGACGCCGTCGGCCTGACCGACGGGCCGTCCCACGTGGAGGTGAAGCTGACCTCCGCCGGACCACGCATCGTCGAGGGCCACTGCCGCCGCGGCGGCGACCGGATCAACGAACTGGTACGCCTCGCCCACGGCGTGGACATGGAAGAGCTGACCGTGGCATGGGCGCTGGGCCGGACCGAACCCCTGGCCGGACCGCCGCAGGCCCTGCGCGCCTCGGCGATCGCGTTCGCCGAGGCCCCTTGCGGCGAACTGACCGCGGTGACCGGGGAGTCCGAGGTCCTCGCCGACCCGGACGTGGCGGAGGTCCGCGTCCTGCACGAGGTCGGCCGACGGATCGGCCCGGTCCGCTGGTCGGGCGATCGCGCCGGATACGTCATCGCCACCGGGAGCACCCCCGCCCGGGCGGCGGCCAAGGCCGAGGCGAGCGCGGCACGCCTGGTCTTCACTGTGACCCCGCCGTCGGACACTCCGCCGTCGGACACTCCGCCGTCGGACACCCGGCCGTCGGGCACCCGCCCCCAGGAGTCCGCGGCGCCCCCGGCGTCCCCGCCGGCCACGACCGGACCCTCCCCAGCCCCAGCCCCGGCCGCGGACCGCGACCTCAGCCGCGAGAACGACCTCTCCCGGCACGTCGGCTACGAGCGGACGGACGGCGTCTGCGATGACTGAGGTGATCGAACGCAAGGGCGCCGGGCCCACGATGGGCGAGTCGGCCCTGCGGCGCGTCGTCGCCGCCAACTACCTGTTCTGCCAGTTCGGCAAGTTCTCCCTGATGCCGGTCCTCGCGGTCATGCTGACCCAAGGGGGCAAGGGGAACGCGTCGCTCGCCGGGCTCGGCATGTTCGCCTTCCTCCTGTGCATCGGCCTGTCCTCGCTGCCCGTCAGCCGCTGGCTGCCGAGACTGCCGTACTCCGTGACGATGGCGGCCGGCATGGTCTGCTCGGCCGCCGGCTTCGGCGCCCTGGCCTTCACCACCCGCCCCGTGCCGGTCGTGCTCGCGCTCTGCCTCGCAGGATTCGGCAACAGCGTCCACGGTGTCCTCGTACGCGTGCTGGTCGCGGAGAACCTTTCCGCCGAGCCGGCCCGCAACATCGTCTACGCGATCATGCAGATGGCGACCAACGCGGCAGCCGCGCTGGGCCCGTTCATCGCCGGCGCGCTCTACGTCTCCGGTGACAACCGGCCGTTGATCGCCCTGGTCTCCGTCGCCTACCTGGCCGCCGCGGTGACGCTCCTCGTCGGCGTGCCGCGCGGACTGCGCCCGCCGAGCACGGTCCGGCCCGCCGAGGGGTCCCCGGCGAGGCTCCGTGCACTGCGCGACCCGGAGTGTGCGCGCGCCATCGCGCTCACCGTGGCCGGAGCCTTCGTCTACGGGCAGTTCTACTCCGCGTTCGCGCTGTACGTCAGCCTCGCGATCGACTCCCCGATGCTCCGCGCGGTGCTGCTCGGCGGCCCCCCGGTCGTCATCGTGCTGCTCCAGTCCGGGGTGACCGTGCTGGCCAATCGCAGACTGCGGGCCGGCGTGGCGCCGAACACCCTCCTCGCCTTCGGGGTGATCGCCTTCGGGAGCGGGATCGTCCTCCTGGGCGTCGGCCTGCCGGCCGTTGCCGGTGCGGCCGTGGCCATGGCGGTGTTCGCCTTCGCCGAGATGCTCTACGCGCCGATGGTCAGCATCGCGTTCAACCGGCTCACCAAGGTGTCCCCCATCGCCTCCTCCAACCTCCAGGGCGTCTCGCTGACTTCGGGCGAAGCACTCGGCTCGCTGTTCGGCGGCGCCGTCTTCCTGACCAGCTACCACCACGGCGCCGGCAACTGGTACTGGCTGGGCCTCGGCACGGCCGCGATCGTCGGCGTCTGCATCCACCTGGCCAAAGCCCACAGCCCGGCGAAGGCCCGCGGCCAGACGCACATCCACACCGGGGCTGAAGCCCACACCACCACCGCACCTCGGAACGAAGGGCATTGACATGGACCATCTGAAGCGCATCGCGATCCTCGCCGACGGCGAGATCACCCCGAGCACGGCCAAGACCGTGACCGGCATCCTGCGCTACCGCTCCGACCGCGTGGTCACGGTGGTCGACCGCGACAACGCCGGCCGCGACGCCGGCGAGGTGGTCACCGGCGGACTCGGCGCCGGCATCCCGATCGTGGCGGACATCGCCGCCGCGCTGGCCTTCCAGCCGGACGCGGTCCTGCTGGGGACCGAGCCCACCGGCGGCATCCTGCCGCCGCACTGGCGGCCGATGGTCCTGGAAGCGATCGGCCACGGCCTCGACGTGATCAACGGCCTGCACACCATGCTGGCCGAGGACGAGGAGATCAGTGCCGCCGCCGAGCGCAGCGGGGCCCGGCTCTGGGACGTCCGCCGGGAGCCGAAGGAGCGCTACGTCGTCGAGTTCCACGACGACGGCAAGCCCGTCTTCGAGATACAGACGCACCGGCCCGGCTCGCGGACCGTGCTCACGGTCGGCACCGACTGCGGCATCGGCAAGATGACCACGATGCTGGAGATCGAGAAGGAGGCGCTGCGCCGCGGACTGGCGCCCGCCTTCGTGGCGACCGGGCAGATCGGCACCATGATCACCGGCCGGGGCGTGTCGATCGACGCGATCATGGTCGACTACGTGGCCAAGATCATCGAGGAGGAGGTCTGCGCCGCCGTCGAGAACAGCGACCTCGTACTGGTCGAGGGACAGGGCGCGCTCAACCACCCCCGGGGCTCCGGCGGTCCGCTGTTCCTGATGCACGGCAGCCGCGCCGACTCCCTGATCATGTGCCACGACCTGAGCCGGCCGGCCATCAAGTACCTGCCGGACCACCCGCTGCCCTCGCTGGAGCGGGCGATCGAGATGCACGCCGAGGGCGCGAGCTGGGTGTGGCCGGAGGGCCGCTGCCCGATCGTGGGCCTCTCCCTCATCACCGCGGGGCTCTCGGACGAGCGGGCGCGCGAGGAGATCGCCGCCATCGAGGCGGCCACCGGCCTGCCGGCGACCGACGTGGTCCGCTACGGCGCCGAGAAGCTGCTGGACGCGATCCTCGCCGGCCCCACCGCCTGACGCCACCCGGCGCAGTCGCTTTCCCCGGCGGCCGGGGCGGCCCGCAGCGTGATCCGCCGCCGCCCGCCGGGGTTCGCGAGGCGCCACCGAGCTCCCGGAACCGACCGCGCGACGGCGCCCTTCCCCGGCGGTTCCGGTCCGCACCGTGCTGCCTCTTTCGGCCGTGCTGCTCTTTTTGGCCGTGCTGCTTTTTTGTACCTGGAGAGGAAACGTGACGACCACCGTACAGAACGACCTCCGCAGCCTGGACTTCAGCAGGCTCGACCGCACCGTGCGCAAGGAGCTCCGAGAGCTGTGCACGCTGGACAATCACCACGCCCCGTTGGCGCTGCTCTCCGACTACCTGATCCTGGCCGCATCGGTCTGGCTGAGCGTGGGCGTCTCCTACTGGTTCTACCCCGTCGCGCTCGTCCTCATCGGGTCCACGCAGCGGGCCTTCGTGAACCTGCTGCACGAGTCCTCGCACAAGGTGCTCGCACGCAACGGCCGGCTCAACCTCGCCCTGGGCACGGTGTTCTCCGGCTATCTCGTCCTGCACATGTACAACCCGTACCGGCACTCCCACATCGGCTTCCACCACCGGTTCCTCGGCGACCCGGAGAAGGACCCCGACTACAACTTCCACGTCGGCGTCGGCCTCTACGACCACACGCAGTCCGACCGGACGTTCTTCCTCCGCAACATCGCCCAGGCGATCCTCGGCCTGCGGGCCGCGGAGTACGTGACGTACGTCGTCCGCGACCGCATCCTCTTCAAGGCGGACGCGGCCACGGTGTCCATGCCGATCCGCCAGCGCACCGAGCTCGTGCTGATGCTCCTGCAGTGGGCCGCCATCGCCACCGTGTGCACCTGGCAGGGATGGCTGCTCGAACTGCTGCTCTTCTGGTTCGTGCCGCTGTTCACCACGGCCATCGCCATCGGCTGGCTGTCGGAGCTGGCCGAGCACTACCCGCTGCCGGAGAGCGAGTCGCGGCAGATCCTGATGACGCGCAACCGGCACGGCTGGGCGATCGAGCGGTTCCTGCTCGGCCGGCACCACGACAACTACCACCTGGTGCACCACCTCAACACGGGCGTGCCGTTCTGGAACATGAAGCGCGCCCACCGCGTCCTGCTGCGGGACCCCGCATACGCCCGCTGGGACGGACTGTGGGCGGGCATCCTGACCCGGTCCCGCGGCCGGCGAAACCAGGAGACCCTGCTCAGCTACGCCTCGAAGTACCGCAAGTGGCAGCGCGCCGGAGGCGACCCCGAGCAGCTCGGCGTCGCCGACGGATCCTTCGCCGAGGCCGCCGCTCTCGCGCGGGCTTCCTGACCCCGTACGCACAGGACCCACGAGGAGAGCCATGCCCGTACACCTCAATACCGCGGGCGCCGGGCTCATGCCCACCGCCGTCGTGGACGCCATGACCGGCTGCCTGAGCAGGGAGGCGCAGGGCGGCGCGTACGAGACGGAACTGTGGCACGCGGACACGCTCGACAAGGGCGTGTACGAGAACCTGGCCCGCGTGCTCGACGCACCGGCCGAGGACCTCGCCCTGTTCGACAGCGCCACGCGCGCATGGACCGCGGCCGTCACGGCCCTGACCCTGTCGGCGCGGGATCGGATCTGGATCACCCCGTACGAGTACGCGGGCAACCTCATCCTGTGGACCGAGCTGCGGCGGCGCACCGGCGTACGGATCGAGGTCGTGCCCCTGCTGCCCGGCGGCGACCTCGACCTGGACTGGATGCGGAGTTCCATCCGGGAGGACGTGGCCGTGGTCTCGGTCCCGCACGTGCCTTCGGGATGCGGCATCGTCAACCCCGTCGAGGAGATCGGACGGTTCCTGGCCTCCTGGCCGTGCCTGTATCTCGTCGACGCCTGCCAGTCGGTGGGGCAACTGCCCCTCTCCGTAAGGGACATCGGCTGCGATCTACTCACCGGCGCGGGCCGCAAGTTCCTCCGCGGGCCGCGCGGCACCGGCTTCGCGTACATCGGACCGCGCCTGCGCGCCCGGGCGCGACCCCCGTTCCACGATCTGCACGTCGCCGACATGACCTCCGACACGACCTACGAGGTGCACACCGACGGCGCACGAGGGTTCGAGTACGCCGAGCGCTCGGCGGCCGCCGTCCTGGGGCTCGACGCGGCCCTGCAACACCACCTCCGCCGCACGGAGAGCAACGTCGCGCCGTCGGGAGGCACGCTGCGCGACCTGGTGCGCGCGGCGGTCGAGGAACTGCCCGGAACCCGGCTCGTCGACCCCGGAACACACCACGCGTCCATCGTCACGTTCGTGTGCGACCGTGCGCCGGCGCCGCGCCTACGGGACGAACTCGCCGCTCGCGGCGTCAACGTCTGGGTGGCCCAGGGCAGTCACACACCCCTCTTCATGCGCCGCGAGGGAATCGACCACGCCGTGCGCGTGGCGCCCCACTACTACAACACCCCCGAGGACGTCGCCGTGTTCACCCGGGAACTACGGGCGATCGTCGACTGACCGAAGGACCGAACGCAGAGCGCACAGCACAGAGAGCCGAACACAGAACACGGAAGGAATCACGGTGACCACACCGCACGAGGCGATCGACCGGGAGGCGCTCCGGGCCCTCGGCGACGAGCTGATCGACTGGCGTTTCAAGGGACTGCCGGTCTCCGCGGAAGGCGGCACGGTGGCCGAGCTGGCCGCCCGGGGCCTGAACCTCTTCGACGACGGGTTCGTCGGGCCCGTGCTCACGCTCGACGCCGACGCCCTGGAACACAACGTCACCACCATGGCCAAATGGTGCGCGGAGCGCGGCGTCGAGCTCGCCCCGCACGGCAAGACCACGATGGCGCCCCAGCTCTGGGCCCGCCAACTCGACGCCGGAGCCTGGGGGATCACCGCCGCCAACACGGCGCAGCTGCGCGTCTACCGCCACTTCGGCGTCGCGAACGTCCTCTTCGCCAACGAACTCGTCGACGCCCCGTCCCTGCACTGGGTCAGCGCCGACCTGGACCGCGACCCCGGCTACCGCTTCAGCTGCTTCGCCGACTCGCCCGAGGTCGTCCAGCGCATGCACGACGCCCTCACCGCGCTGCGGCCCGCGCCGTCACGGCCGATCGACGTCATCGTCGAGATCGGCCGTACGGGCGGCCGAGCAGGCGCCCGCACCGTGGCCGACGCCCTCGCCACGGCACGCGCGGTCGCCGACAGCCCGGCGCTGCGGCTGGCCGGCGTCGGGGGATACGAAGGCGTCCTCGTCAACGACCCCTCGCCCAGCAGCCTCGGCGTGATCGACGGCTTCCTGCGCCGCATGCGCGAGGTGACGGAACTGCTCCACCGGGAGCGGCTGTTCGAGACGGACACCGTCGTGGTGACAGCCGGCGGCAGCTGCTTCTTCGACCAGGTGGCCAAGGCCCTCACCGAGCCCTGGCCGGACGGGCTGAACGTGCTGCCGGTCCTGCGCAGCGGCTGCTACATCGCCCACGACGACGGCTTCTACCGCTGGATGTCGCCGTTCTCCCGGGAGGCGGCGGGGGAGGGACGGCTGCGACCCGCACTGCGGGCCTGGGGCCGGGTCACCTCGCAACCCGAGCCGGGCCTCGCCCTGGTCACGGCCGGCAAGCGCGACCTGTCCTTCGACGCCTGGCAGCCCGAGCCGCAACTGGTCCGCCGGGACGACGGATCCACGCAGCCGCTGCACGACTGCGTGATCAAGGAGGTGAACGACCAGCACGCCTTCATCCGGCTGGCACCCGGCAACGACATCCGCGTGGGCGACTGGGCGGGCATCGGCCTCGCCTACCCGTGCACCGCCTTCGACAAGTGGCAGCTGATACCGGTGACCCGCGGCGAGACCGTGATCGATCTCGTGCGGACGTTCTTCTGACCCGGTACCGGCGGAGAGAGGCGGGTGGCGGGGTGACCGTGACCGGACGGCACGCAGGCAGCGCGACACGGCTGCTGTGCACGCTGCAGACGGCCCTCGCCGTCCCGGCGGGCGTCCTCCTGGCGGGACGGATGCCCGCCGGCCACGCCGTCGGGGCGGCGCTCGCCGCGATGGCGACGGGCGCGGCCCTGCTCGGCCCGCGCCTGTACTCCCACACCCGGAGAGCCGCCCGCGGCCACCGCCCGCCCGCGCCCGGCCCCTGGACGCGGGCGGTGCTGTCCCTCGGACTCGGCGCGGTCGCGGGAGCGGGCCTGGCCGCGGGGCCGGCCCTGACGGCTCCCGCCGTGGCAGGACTCGTGCTCCTGCTTGCCTGCGCAGCGGCGTTCGCTCCGCCCCCGGCGCCGGCGGGCACCGTTCTCGTGTGGAGCGCCGGGCCGCCGCTCGGCGTGTTCGTCGCCCTCCTCGCCGGTACGGGCGCGGTCTTCGGGGCGCTCGCCGCCCTGAACACGGTGGCGCTCGCGCTGCTCGTGGCGGGGCCGTCCGCGCCCCTCACGGCGTGCGCGGCGCGCCTGGCCCGGCTCCGGCGGCTGCTGCTCACCACCCCCGCGACCCGGGAGCCCTGGCCCGCGGGACAGCGCCGCTGGGTCAACCAGCGGACCCCGTGACAGGGCCCTGGCACGCCGAAGCCCCGCGGGTCTCGCTCCGCGGGGCTCGCATGGCAAGGGCCTGGCCGGTGGGCGCGGGCTTACCGCGTACGGGAGGGCCGGAGGCCGGCGCGCGATCAGTGTTCGGCCGAGTACCACGGCTCGTGGCCGCACCGGAAAGCCGGTGAGCAGCGGGCCAGCGCACCGGGTCGCAGCTCGGTGACGCGGCCGGCGCGGGCGAGTGCGTCCAGCGTCGTACCGCCCAGGTACGCGGCGCCGAGCTCGGCCGCCGTCAGGCTCAGGTCCGCCGGCGCGGTCGTGCGCTCGCAGGAGACGTGCCCGCCGTCGGCGGACAGCCGGAACCGCCCCGTGTTCCACGGACAGAACCGGTCCTCGACTTCGAGGACGACATCCAGCGGCGTTGCGTAGCGGCGCGCCGCGAGCGCCCGGCCGACGTCGACGAGACGCACCCACAGACCGTCCGAGACGGTGGTGCGCAGGGACCGTACGTCGGCCAGCAGGTGCAGCAGCGGCTCACCGGGCGCACCGCGGTAGCGGACCCACGGGTGGACGTCGATGTCGATGAGGTAGCGCCACAGGGCCGCGTACGCCGACCCGGTGGTGGTCACCACCTCGCCGACCTCCACCGCGCTGTGCGGATTCTCGTGGCCGCCTCCGCGCAGCCGGTAGAAGGCATAGCCGCTCACCTCGCCGCCGGGCTCGCTGTGGACGGCGAAGCGCAGGGCCGTCGACCCCTGCCGCGCGTGCTCCTCGTCGTACAGCCGGTCGTTCCAGAAGGGGCCGGGCCGGTCGATGCGGCCCACGGTCAGCCTGCGGGCCGCGTCGTAGAGCTTCTCCAGGACCGGCCGGGCCGTTTCGCGGGGCAGCAGCCGGATGCGGCCCCGGCCGAGGTCCGTACCGGGACGGAAGGCCATCGCCCGGGTGTCGCCCAGGTAATCGGCCTGGTACGAGGCCAGGCCGTAGCCGAAGCGCTCGTAGATCGCCGCCTCGGAGGCGTTCAGGACGGCGATCGGCTCCCGTCCCGCCGCGTGGACGTCGTGCAGTTGCCGGCGCATGAGCGAGGTGAGGATGCCGCGCCGCCGGTGGGTGGGGGCCACGCCCACCCAGACGACGCGGGCGGCGGGAACGATCGCGCCGGGCACCGTCAGCGCCCGCGTGTACAGGGCGGCGCCGCCGACCGGTCGGTCCCCGTCGAACGCGCCGAGGGTGCGGTCGAGTTCGATCGTGGTCCGTTCCACGGCCAGCTGGGACGCCGTCCGGTCCTCGCCGTAGCTGTCGGCGACGGCCAAGGCCCAGGCCTCGAACTCGTCGGCACGGATGGGGCGCAGGGCATGGGGAGGGGCGGGTTCGGGAGGGGTGCGTTCGGGAAGGGCGGAGGGCATGTGGGTCGTACTCCTTCCGGTTCGGCGGCAGTGGATCCGAGGGGCGCCTAGTAGGTGGGCACGGCCCCGGCCCCGGCCCGGGTGCGCGGGGCGGGCCGGGCGAGCCTGCGGACGACCGCGTCCGGGCGGCCGAAACGTCCGCGTGCGTCTGCGTCTGCGTCCGCGTCTGCGTCCGCGTCCACGTCTGTGTCTGCGTCGACCGCCGCGCCGGCCGCGGGAGTGGTGGTGGATCGGGTCACGTCCACGAGCGCCACGGCCCTCCCGAGCAAGGTCTCGTGACGGTTGATCAGAGAAGCCGCTGGCGGTCCGGCAGCCAACGTCACCGTGTCCAGCGTGCGCAGCTGCTGTTGAAGACCCGGACGGACAGCGGCTCCCAGCAGCTCGTCGAAGAGGCCGGACGTGCAGAGGAGTTGGGTCACCCGGTGCCGTTCCACGAGCCGTGCCAGGGCTCCCGGCTCGCGCGTCTGCTCCTCGCTGGCGAGGATCAACCGCCCGCCCGCGGTGAGCGTGGCCCACAGCCCCGCCGCGGCGACCTCGTGGGTGAGGGGCTCTGCCAGCAGAAGGACCGGAGTCCCCGGACACAGCGCACGCCGCGACAGCGTCGCGGCGGACAGCTCGGCATGCGTGACGACCACGCCGCCGGACGCGCCCGCGCCTCGCGGCACGGGAACGGTCACGTACGCGGAACCGTCCGGTGCGCTCACCGGGGTGGCGGCGCCCTCCCGCTCCGGCACCGGCAGGGTGCCGTGCGACTCCACCGCCACGGTGGGCAGCCGCACCGCACCGAGCCCGGCCGGACGGGCCGCGGCGGTGCTCCGTGTCACGACGCAGCGCACCGCCGCGCCGGACAGGGCGGCACGCAGGTCACCGGCCGGCATCGCCGGGTCGAGGGGAACGTAGGCGGCGCCCGCGCGCAGGGCGCCGAGCGCGGCGGCGACCATGGCGGGCGACGGCTCGACGAGCACGCCCACGTGATCGCCGCGGCCCACCTCGGCCGCGGCGAGCCGCCGGGCGATCTGCCCGGCCCACAGGTCGAGTTCACGGTAGGTGACCGCATCGGTTCCGGTGCGCACGGCGGTGCGGGCCGGGACCTTGCGGACGACGGCGGCCACCACGTCGTGCACGGGCGGGTGCGTACGGGCGGGGCCGACCTGGTCGGGCCTGGGCATGTGGACTCCTCCCACTGCTCCGTGATGGATGGGGCGCCATGCGCCACCGGCCACGGCCGGTGGCGCACGGC
Organism: Streptomyces sp. NPDC058289; assembly: GCF_042880975.1. NCBI lineage: Bacteria > Bacillati > Actinomycetota > Actinomycetes > Kitasatosporales > Streptomycetaceae > Streptomyces > Streptomyces sp. NPDC058289. The sequence continues at coordinate 43,627 of NZ_JBHVYI010000043.1, read as the reverse complement.
GCCCGGCGGATGTCAGCCCGCGGTGGCGGGCGCCGGGATCAGGGCCTGCCGGATCAGGGCGTGGGGAGGGGCCGGCACCAGATAGAAGTGGTCGCCGGGCATCTCGTGCTCCCGCAGGCCGCCCCGGGTCAGCTCGGCCCACGGGCGCAGGTCGGCATCCTCGTCGCCGTCCCCGTTGACCGTGGTCACGGGGCACCGCACCGCGAGGTCCGGACGGGGGACGTACGTGCGGAACGCGCGTCCGTCGGCGCGCACATAGGGCAGGACCAGCTCCTGGAACTCCGGGTCGGCGGCCAGCTCGGGATCCGTACCGCCGAGCGTGAGCAGGTGCTCGATGACGGCGGCATCGTCCTCCGCGTCCTGCGCGTCGCCCTCGGCCGGCGGGTACGGCGCGTTGCGCGAGCCCGAAGCGAACAGCCGGACCGGCTCGATGCCCCGGGCCTCCAGGGCCGCGGCGGTCTCCAGCGCGATGGGCGCGCCCATGCTGTGCCCGAACAGGGCCACGGGCCGGTCGGCCAGCTCCGCGACCGCGTCGGCGATGTCGCGGGCGAGCTGCCGCAGGTCGGTCGGCGGCGGCTCGGCGATCCGCTCGGCGCGCCCCGGATAGCACACCGCGTGCACTTCGATGTCGGGCAGAGCCGCGCCCCAGTCGCGGAAGAACGCCGCGGAACCTCCGGCGTGCGGGAAGCAGACGAGGCGGACGCGCGCGTCGGGATCGGGAGCCGCGCACCGCAACAGGCGGGAGGAGGCGGAAGGCGAGCCGGGGGAGGCGGGGGAGTAGGGGGTAGTGGCGGTGGTCATGATGCCTCCTGCTTCTCCGCGGTCCGGCGGCTCGCCCGCAGGGCGCGGGCCCGGCGGGCGGCGTCCTGCCGCGCCCGGGCGTCCCGAGCGCCGTCCGCCGGCTGGTCCGCGCCGTCGCGCAGCAGTGCGGTCTGCGCCGTCACGGTGGTGTGCTGGAACAGCGCGACGAGCGGCGGCCGTTGACCGGTGTGTCGTTCGAGCGCCTCACGGAGCTGGTACATGGCGAGCGAATGTCCGCCGAGGTCGAAGAAGTTGACGTCGGCGGGCACGTGCGTGGTCTTGAGCACCTCGGCCCAGGCCGCGGACACCTGTGCGGTCAGATCGCCGCCGGTGGCCGGGGGCGCCGGGGCGACCGCGACCGCCGCCGGCTGTACGGCGGCCCGCAGGCTCAGTGCGGCCCGGTCCGTCTTGCCGTTGACCGTGCGCGGGAACCGGTCGAGCACCACGATGCGCCCGGGCACCATGGCGCCCGGCAGTCGCGTGGCCAACTGCTGCTTGAGGCACGCCGGGTCCGCCCCAGGGTCCGCTGCTTCGGCGGCGAGGACGAAGCCCACCAACGCGCTGCCCGTGCCGTCCATGACGACAGCCGCTTCCCGGATCCCCGGGAATTCACACAACTGCGCCTCGACTGCGCCCAGTTCCACACGGTGGCCACGGATCTTCACCTGGTGGTCGCGCCGTCCGAGGAACGACAGCGTGCCGTCCGCCCGTTGGCGTACGAGGTCCCCCGTGCGATACATGCGCGCGGTGGGGGAGTCGGTGAACGGGTCCGGGGTGAAGGCCTGCGCGGTGGCCTCCGGCCTGCCGTGGTATCCGCGCGCCACGCCCGCACCGCCGATGTACAGCTCGCCCTCGCCGCCCGGGGGCACCGGGCGGAGCGCCTCGTCGAGTACGTACAGCCGGGCTCCCGGAACCGGTCGGCCGATCGTGACCGGCCCGGGGGCCTCGAAGCGGTGGTAACTGGCCCAGACGGTCGCCTCGGTGGGCCCGTACTCGTTGACCAGCACGGTCCCGCTCGTGCGCTGGGCGAAGTGCCGGGCAACCAGTTCGGGCGGCAGCGGTTCGCCCGCCACGATCACGGTCTCCAGTGAGCGCAGCCGCTCGCCGCCCAGTCGGCGGGCGGCGTCGAGGAGCACGCCGTAGAGGGAGGGCACGCACAGCAGGTGGGTGACCTCGTGCCGCTCGACCAGCTCGACCAGGAGCTCGGGGTCCCGTACCTCGTCGGGGGAGGCCACGATCAGGCATCCGCCTGCCGTGAGCGTCCCCCACAGCCCTGCCACGGAGGAGTCGAAGGCCAGGGGCGAAACGAGGAGGAAGACGGGCTCGCCGGGATAGACGAGGCGGCGGGCCGCGGTGGAAGCGGCCAGCTGGCCGTGTTCGACGACGACTCCTTTCGGCTCGCCGGTGCTGCCGGAGGTGTAGATGAGGTACGCGGGATCGTCGTCGCCCACCGAGGCGGCGGGCGGCTCCTGGGCGCCGCCCGCCGCACCCTCAGACCCGACCTCGGCCCCGTTCTCCGCGGTCTTCCCGGGCTCCGCGGAGAGCACCGGTACGCCGATACCTGCCAGGCGGTCGCCTCCCGCGCCGGTGACCACGACCGCGCTCACCCCGGCGTCGGTGAGGACGCCGGTGATGCGCCGGTCGGGATGCGAGGGGTCCACGGGCACGTAGGCGGCGCCGCGACGCACGATGCCGAGGACCGCCGCGACCATGGCGGTGGACGGCTCGGCGAGCACCCCGACGCGGTCGCCGAGCCCCACGCCCCCGGCGGCGAGCCCGGCGGCTATCCGGCCGGCCCATGCGTCGAGTTCGCCGTAGCTGATGCTGCTCGCGCCGCTGCGCACGGCCGTGCGGGAGGGGACGGTCCGCGCGAACCGGCCCACGAGTTCATGGACCGGGGGTGGCGCTTCACCCCCTGCCGGAGGTGGGGGTGCCGTGGGCACGGCGGCCGACGTCTCGTACCGCGTCAGCGGTGCCATGGTGACTCCTTCGCTGGTCCGTGGAGCTGCATGGCAATTGATATTGCCAGAGGTGTCACGAAGGTGGCAATGTTTTGTCAAACCAGGATGGTCGGGATCCCGGCCCAGGCAACTTCACGGAAGGGCAACAGCCATGACGGAGACTCTTCTCCCTCAGACCGGCGTGACCGTCACGCCACTGACCACGAACGCCGGCGCCGAGATCGGCGGCGTGGACGCGAGCGGCCCGCTCGACGACACGACCGTCGCCGCGATCCGCGCGGCGCTCCTCAAGCACAAGGTGATCTTCCTGCGCGACCAGGACCTCGACTACACGGCCCAGGCGGCCTTCGCGCAGCGCTTCGGCACCCTGACCCTCGGACACCCCATCTACGAAGCGCCCGAAGGCCGCCCGAACCTGCGGGAGATGGACTCCAAGCAGGGGACCCGGGCCAACCACTGGCACACCGACCTCACCTTCATCGAGCGCCCCCCGGCCTTCGCGTTCCTGCACAGCAAGGTGATCCCCCCGGTGGGCGGCGACACCGTCTGGGCCAACGCCGCGACCGCGTACCGGAGCATGCCGCCGGAACTGCGCGACTTCGCCGACCGGCTGCGGATCGTGCACAGCAACGACTGCGACTTCACCGACGACACCGTCATCGAGCGCGGGCACTACATCTCGACCGCCTTCGAAGCCGAACACCCCGCGGTGCGCGTACACCCCGAGACCGGCGAACGGTCCCTGCTGCTCGGCGGATTCGCCCGCCGGGTCGTGGGCTACGGCCCCGAAGCCTCTCGCGACATCATCCGGATGCTGCAGGGCTACCTGACCCGGCCCGAGCACAACGTCCGCTGGCAGTGGAGGGTCGGCGACATCGCCATCTGGGACAACCAGTCCACGGCGCACTACGCCATCTACGACTACGGCAACCAGTACCGGCGCGGGGAGCGGCTCACCGTCGTCGCACCCGTCCCCGTGGGGGTCGACGGCCGCCCGAGCGAGGCGCTGCGCGGCGACACCACCTCGTACAGCGCGGGCCGTGACTGACCCCCGGGGTTCCGGGCCCGCGCCGGTGCCCGGACGGACGACACGGACCGCGCCGTACGGCAGTTGGGACTCCCCGGTCACCGCCGCCGTCGCCGCGGCGGGCGAGGCGCGCATCGAATGGGCCGCCCTGGTGGGCCCGGAGGTGTGGTGGACCGAGCTGCGCCCCGGAGATTCCGGCCGCAGCGTACTCGTGCGCCGTACCCCCGAGGGCGCCGTCGAAGAGGTGCTCGGCCCCGACTGGGACGTGCGCACCCGGGTCATCGAGTACGGCGGCCGGCCCTGGCTCCCGCTCGGTGACGGCCCGGAGGCGGGCTGCGTCTTCACCCACTGGGCCGACCAGCGGGTGTACCGGACGCGGCCCGGCATCGCTCCGGAGCCGATCAGCCCGATGCCCGCGGTGCCTCAAGGCGCCCGCTACTGCGACTTCACCCGTGTCGGCGACGAGGTGTGGTGCCTGCGCGAGGAGGAGATCGGAGACCACCCGGCCGATGTGCGCAGGGAGTTGGTCGCCCTGCCGCTGGACGGGTCGGCCGGCGGGGACCCGGAGGCCGTACGGGTGCTCGCCGCGAGCCACCACTTCATGACCGGCCCCAAGCCGTCACCGGACGGCACGCAGGTGTGCTGGCTCGGCTGGGACCATCCGGACATGCCGTGGGACGGGACGACCGTGATGTGCGCCCCGACGGGCCCGGACCGGGTGTTCGGCGAGGCCGTGGCCGTGGCCGGCGGACCGGGCCTCTCGGTGAGCCAGGCCGAATGGGATCCGGACCGGCCCGGCGTGCTGTACCTGCTGAGCGACCGGGACGGCTGGTGGAACCTCTACGAGCTCGACCCGGGCGGCGCGAGCCGCGCCCTGTGTCCCCGCGAGGAGGAGTTCGGCGACGCCCTGTGGCGCATCGGGGCCCAGTGGTTCTTCCCCATCGGCGGCGGACGGATCCTCGTCGCCCACGGCACGGGCGGCCGCCGACTCGCGGTGCTGGAACCGGACGGCACGCTGCGGGACCTCGACGGCGCGGAGCAGTACACCGAGTGGGCGGTGCTGGCCGCCGACGGCCGCGGACTCGTGGCGAGCGCCGCGGGTCCGCGCCGGCCGCGCACCCTGCTCCTGATCGATCCGGACGCCGACGGGCCGGTGGCCGGGGCAGAGGTGCTGCGCGCTCCCGACACGGCGTACGCGGACCACCTCCCGCCGGGCTACCACGCCGTCTTCCGCGGGGAGGACGGCGAGGAGGTGCACGCCTACGTGTACCCGCCGTACCACCCCGGCCACACCGCACCGGAAGGCGAGCTTCCGCCGTACCTGGTGCAGGCGCACGGCGGACCGACCACCCGCAGCCACTTGGTGGCCGACCTGTGCGTCGCCTACTTCACCAGCCGCGGGATCGGCGTGGTCGACGTGCAGTACGGCGGCTCCACCGGCTTCGGCCGGCGCTACCGCGACCGGCTGCGCGGCCAGTGGGGCGTGGTCGACGTGCGCGACTGCGCGACCGCCGCCCGAGGACTGGTGGCCCAGGGCCTGGCCGATCCCCACCGCCTCGGCATCAGGGGCGGCAGCGCCGGCGGCTGGACGGCGGCGGCGTCCCTCGCCACCGAACCCGATCTGTACGGCGCCGCCGGCATCTACTACCCGCTCCTCGATCCGGAGAGCTGGAGCGACGGCGGCACGCACGACTTCGAGTCCCGCTACCTGGAGAGCCTGGTCGGCCCCTGGCCGCAGGCCGCGGCACGCTACGCCCAGGTGTCCCCGCTGCGCGGCGCCCACCGCATCCGGGCGCCGTTCGTGCTCCTCCAGGGGCTCGACGACCCCATCTGCCTGCCGTCCCTGGCCGAAGCCTTCCTGGAGCGGATCGAGGACAGCGGGGTTCCGCACGCCTACCTCACCTTCCCGGGTGAACAGCACGGCTTCCGCCGGGCGGACACGGTCATCGCCTGTCTGCACGCCGAACTCTCCGTCTACGCACAGGTCTTCGGCTTCGAGGCACCCGGCCTGCCCCGGACCGAGCTGACGGCCGCCCTCGTCGCGGAGCGGGCGGCCTAGGTCGAACCGACCCGGCCGCACCGAACGCAGCCGCCCCCGGACACCCGTCCGGGGGCGGCTGCCGTTCCGCGCCGTGGCGCGCGGCTCAGCCGGCCGCGGCGGCAGGCTCCGGTACGGGCTCCAGGAGGCCGCGCACGAGCTCGATCTGCCCGCTCAGGGTCCTGCCGAGCAGCAGGCCGCGGATCGGCACCTTGACGCCCAGCTCGGTGTGCAGCTTGCGGGCGAGGCGGGTGACGAGCAGGGAGTCGCCGCCGAGCAGGAAGAAGTCCGCCTCGTCGGTGAGTTCCCCATGACCGAGCAGCTCGTGCCAGAGCCGGGGCAGGAGCAGGGCCGGGTCGGCGGGCGGGACCGCGCCCCCGACGGGGACCGGTTCCGGTCCGGCCGCCGCACCTGCCTCGGTCTGCCCGGGGGCGGGGGCGGGAACGCCGACAGAGGCCCGGTCGGCGCCGGCCGGCCGCGCGGTCGCCTCCGGTGCGATGCGACGCGGACCGGCACAGGGATAGCCGGGCAGCCGGATCGGTTCGCCCGTGGCGCACAGGGCGTCGAGCGCGACCGGCTGGCCCAGGGTCCACAGGGTGCCCAGCGCCGTCAGCACCTCCCGGGCAGTGCCCGGTGTGCCGCCACCGGCGGTGAGGGGTACCGCGGTGAGGTCCGCGGCGTCCGCCATGGCGGACAGCGCCCGGCCCGGCCCGACCTCCAGGACGACCGCCCCGGGCAGGTGGGTGGCGAGCGCGTCGAGGGCCTGGGCGAACCGCACGGTGCCGCGGGCCCGTTCGGCGAAGCCGTACGGGTCGACGCCCTCGCCCGGGAGCACGAGCCGGCCGCACGTGGTGGCCCACGGCAGCGCGGGGGCCCGTACGGCGATCCGCGACAGCTCCTCGCCGAGCGGCGCCACGGCCGGTTCGATCAGCGCGGAGTGGAAGGCGTGGCTGGTACGCAGCCGCCGCGCATGGACCCGACCCGCCAGCCAGGACTCGAAGGCCGCGACGGCCTCGTGGGCACCCGCGACCACGCTGGCCGCCGGCGAGTTGAACGCGGCCGGTTCCACGGCCAGGCCCGACGCGCCGATCAGCGCACGGGTCTCGCTCTCGCCGCAGCCCAGGGCCAGCATGGCGCCGGGGGCGCAGTCCTGCATCAACCGGCCGCGCAGGGCCACCAGACGGGCCGCGTCGGCCGGGTCGAGCACCCCTGCCACGCAGGCCGCGGTGATCTCGCCCAGGCTGTGCCCGACCACGGCGGCGGGTACCACGCCGAGCCCGCGCAGGGCCGTAGCGGCGGCGTACTCGACGGCGAAGAGGGCGGGTTGGGCCAGGCGCGTCCGTGCCAGCTCGGCTTCGGGGAAGTCCGGGTCGTACAGGGCGCTGCCCAGGACGCGCGCGAGCTCCGGCTCGAAGGAGGCGAGGCAGTCCGCGAGGGCCGCCGGGAAACCGGGCAGGGCCTCGGCGAACGGCAGGGCCATTCCGGGCCTTTGGCTTCCCTGCCCGGGGAACGCCAGGACGAGCGGCGCGGGCCCGCTCGCGGGACGGCTGCCGCGCACCACGCCGGCGCCACGGGCGAGGCGTTCGGCGACCTCCGCCGGGGTGCGGCCCGTCACCGCGAGCCGCTCGCCGAGTGCGGCCCGACCGGTGGCGAGCGTGCGGGCGACGTCCGCCGTACGCGGCGCGTGCGCCGTCAGATGGCGGCCGAGCCGTTCGGCGGAGCGGTCCAGGGCCGCACCGTCCGCCGCGGACAGCACGATCAGGTGCTCCGCGGGCGGTGTGCCCTCCTCCTCCGGCCGGGTGCCGCGAACGGGCGGGGCCTCGACGAGGACGTGCACATTGGTGCCGCCGACGCCGAAGGAGCTGACCCCGGCCCGGCGGGGCTCGGGGCCCGTCCACGGGGCGGCCGACGTCGGGACGCGGAGGGGCGAACCGTCGCTCTCCAGCAGCGGGTTGAGCCGGGTGAATCCGGCCAGGGGCGGCACGGTGCCGTCCCGGACCACGAGCAGGGCCTTGATCAGGCCGGCGAGCCCCGCCGCGTTGTCGAGGTGGCCGGTGTTCGCCTTGAGGGCCCCCACCGCGATCTGACCGGGACGCGCGCCGGCCTCGCGGAACGCGGCGGAGGCCGCGGACCACTCGATGGGGTCGCCGATGGCGGTGCCCGTGCCGTGCGTTTCCAGGTACCCGATGCTCGCGCCGTCCACGTCGGCCGCGTCCAGCGCGGCCCGGATCGCGGCCTGCTGGCCGCCGGCGGACGGGGCGTAGTAACCGGCCTTCGCCGCACCGTCGTTGTTGACCCCGGTGCCGAGGACCACCCCGTAGGGCTCGGGGCCCTCGGCGAGCGCGTCGTCGAGGCGGCGCAGCACGACGCAGCCCACGCCGGACCCGGCCACCACCCCGTCCGCGCCCTCGTCGAAGGGCCGGCAGCGGCCGGAGGCCGAGTGGATGCCGCCGGACACGCGCAGGTGGCCGGCCTGGGGGTAGGCCATGCCCGACGCGACCACCAGCGCCTGGTCGCACTCGCCGTTCAACAGGGCCTGGACGGCCAGGTGGAGGGCGACCAGCGAGGAGGAGCAGGCCGTCTGCACGGCGAGCGCGGGCCCGGTCAGGTTCAGCTTGTAGGCGATGAGGCTCGCCAGGAAGTCCGGTGCAGCGCCGTGCAGGGCGTCCTCGATCGTCAGCTCGTCCAACAGACCGCCCGCGATCATGCGGTGGAGATAGCCGCTGGCGCTCGCGGACGCGTACACGCCGGTCCTCGTACGGGAGCCCAGCGGATCCACGGCGGCGTCCTCGAGCGCGGTCCACGCGCACTCCAGCATCAGCCGCAGCTGGGGGTCCATCATCTCCGCCTCGCGCGGACTGATCCGGAACAGGGCGTTCTCGAACCGGTCGGCATCGTCGAGATGGCCGTGCACGGGCACGAAGTCCGGATCGTCCACGAGATGTTCGGGCACGCCGGCGGTGACGAGCCGCTGCCTGTCGTACCGCGTGGTCAGTACCCGGCCCGCCTTGAGGGCCTCCCACCATCCGGCCAGGTCCGACGAGCCGGGGAACCGGCCGGAGACGCCGGTCACGGCGATGTCGAGGGAACGGTCGCGCGCCATGTCCTCACCTTTGCTCGATCAAGGAGCGCTCTCCCGGGCGGGAGGGCGGCGGGCCGGTCGGCGCCTTGGAGAGACGATCGGAAACCGGCCCGCCCCATGAGGTTGCCAGAACGGGCAATTTGATGGCAACGTCATTGACAATATGGCAGCGGTGGAGGGCGGCGCGCTGTGGTCGGTCAGACCGTGGCCGTCGCCCCGTAGTTGTCGGAGCTGACGGCAACCCACGGCAACCCGAGGGGAGAGATCGAGCATGCGACCAGATACGCAGTGGACCGAGGGTCCCCCGAACTCCGCGCCCGGCGGCGGACTGCACGAGGCGTTCGCCCGCCGGGCCCGCGCCCGTCCCGGTGCCACCGCCCTCGTCGAGGGCGAGCGCGTGACCACCTACGCGGAACTGGACGCAACCTCGGACGCCTGGGCCGCACGGCTGGCCGGCGGCGGTGTCGGCCGCGGCGACATCGTCCCGATCCTGCTGCCCCGGAGCACCGAACTGGTCACCGCGCTCCTCGCGGTGCTCAAGACGGGTGCCGCGTACTGTCTGCTGCCGCCGGACTGGCCCGACCGGCGCCTCGCGGACGTGCTCGGGCAGCTGAACCCGCCCCTGCTGATCGCCCCCGCCGGCCGGAAGGCACCACCCCGGGAAACGGCACCCCGGGAAACGGCACCCCGGGAAACGGCACCCCGGGAAACGGCACCCCGGGAAACGGCACCCCGGGAAACGGCACCCGGGGAGACGGCACCCGGTGAGGCACCCCCCGCCGAGGCACCCCCCGGTCAGGCCCCCGCCGCGTCCACCACCCCCGTATGGTCGCCGCCCGCCGGGGGCGGCCCCGCGGAGCCCGCCCCCGCCCCCGCCCCCGGCTTCCTTCCCGTCCCGGTCGACGCGGCCGACCCCTGCTGCGTCTTCTTCACCTCGGGAACGACCGGCCGCCCCAAGGGAGTCCTCACCCCGCACCGCGCGACCGCGCGCCTCTTCCAGCAGAACAGCTTCGCCCGGTTCGGCGCCGACACGGTGATGCCCCTGGCCGCCGCGACTCCGTGGGACGCCTTCTCGCTCGAACTCTGGGGGGCCTTGCTGGGAGGCGGAACCTCCCTGATCGTGACGGACCCCTACCTGTCCTCGGCAGGGCTCGCCGACGCCGTCTCCCGGCACGGCGCGGACACCGTCTGGCTCACCAGCAGCCTCTTCAACATGATCGTGGACGAGGCCCCGGACAGCTTCCGCGGACTGCGACAGGTGGCCGTCGGCGGCGAGCGCCTCTCGCCCGGCCATGTCCGCCGCTTCCTGCGCCGCCACCCCGCCGTCCTGCTCCTCAACGGCTACGGGCCGGTGGAGAGCACCGTCTTCGCCACCACCCACCGCATCACCGAAGCCGACTGCGACGCACCCGGCGGCATCCCCCTCGGCCGACCGGTCCCCGGCACCCAGGTGTGGGTGCTCGACGGCAGTCGGCCGTGCGAGGTGGGGGAGACCGGCGAGATCTGCCTCGCCGGCGACGGCCTCGCCCTGGAGTACCTGGGCGATCCCGAGCTCACCGCCGCCAGGTTCGACCACGTGCGCCTCGACGGCCGGGACGTGCGCGTGTACCGCACCGGCGACCTCGGTCACCGGGACCACGACGGCCTGCTCCGCTACGCCGGCCGGGCCGACCGGCAGCTGAAGATCCGCGGCCATCGCGTCGAACCCGCCGAAGTGGAACGCCAGGTGGAGCAGCTGCTCCCCGCCGTACGCCACTGCCGGGTCCTCGCCCGAGGCGACTTTGCCGACGGCACCCTCGAACTCGTCGCGTTCTGCGTGCCCGTGCGCCCCGGCGACCCGCTGGACGGTGCCCGGAGCGCACTGGACCGGTCCCTCGTCTCCTATCAGCGGCCCGCCGCGGTCGTGTCCGTGGACGCCCTGCCGGTGACCGCCCGCGGCAAGCTGGACGAACGGGCACTCCTGGCCCTGGTGCCGCAGCCCGAGCCCCACACCCCCCGTCGGCCGGCCGCGGACGGCGTCCGCCCCGGCGCCGTTCAGGACCCGTCGGTACGCGCCGTCGCCGAGGCCTTCGCCGCCGTGCTCGGCCGTGACACGATCGGCCTCGACGTGCCGTTCGTCCACCTCGGCGGCACCTCGCTCGGTGCCGGACGGGTGTGTGCCCGGATCGCCGCCCGGCTCGGCCGGCCCGTGCCGCTCTCGTGGCTGTACGAGCACCCCACCGTCACCGGCCTCGCCGCACGACTCGCCGACGAGGCCCCGCCACCCCCGCCGCCCGCGCCGCCGGTCGAGGACACCGCCCCGGCGGACGTGCCGCCGACCCCCCTGCAACTGGTCCAGCTGACCCGTCAACTGCTCGACCCCGAGGACCGCACCGGCCACTGCCTGCTCACCTGGGTCGTCGAAGGAGACCTCGACCTCGTCGCTCTGGAATCCGCCGTGGCCGCCGTCCACCGGCGACACGAGGCCCTGCGTGCCGCGTACGTGCTCGACCCCCGCCCGGCGGTACGCCCCACGGACATCCCCGCGCAGCCCCTCGACGTCCTGGACCCGGCGGACGGCGTGGACGGGGCGCTGGACGCCGTGCGCACCCACCTTGCCGAGGAGCTCTTCCCGGACCTCGCAGATGTATGGCGCACCGCCGTCGTCCCCGTCCGCGGCGCGGCCGGGCGTACCGCGGTCTTCGGCTGCGTCGTGCACCACGTCGCCTTCGACGGCTGGTCGGAACGGATCCTCGCCGACGACCTCGCCACCGCGTATCGGGCCAGGCAGCGCCCCTTCCACCGCTGGTCGCAGCAGGTGTTGGCCACCGACCTGGGCACCGGTCACCAGCCCGGCCTCACCGCGCCGGCGGCAGCGCTCGGGCCCCGGCCGTCGCTCGCGACGATCCACCGCCTGCGGCTCGCCCGGCAGCGACAGGCCCGCCCCGAAGAGCAGCTCGCCCGGCTGCGCGAGGAGCTCGCGGGCCTGCCTCCCCTGCGCTGGCCCACGGGGCCCACGGCGCCCACGGCGCCGGCCGGGCCCACCCCGCGCGAGCGGGCGGCGCCCGGCCGGATCGAAGTGGAGCTGCCCGCCGCGGTGCTCGCCCGCATCGATGCCGCCGCCGCGGAGGCCGGCGTCACCCGGTTCGTCGTCCTGTTCCACCAGTGGGCCGCGAGCCTCGCCGAGGTGACCGGACAGCGGGACTTCGCCGTGGGCGTCCCCCTCGCCCAACGTGCCGGAGCCGAACTGGAGCACGTCATCGGCTGCCACATCACCATGCTCTGCCTGCGGATGCGCGGCGCCGCACTGGACGACACGGCAGCCGCCCTCGCGCACACCGGCCGGATCGTGGCGCGGGCCTTCACCACCCAGGACGTGCCGTTCCCGGAAGCGGTGTCCCTCGTCGACCCGCCCGGCGACGGCCGCCCGCCCCTCTACCAGACCCTCTTCGCCTGCCAGGACAACGCGGAGCCGCTGCTCGACCTCCCGGGCGCCCGCACCACGTTCGTACGCGGGCCGTACCTCGATCTGCCCCTCGAACTGCACGCCGAACTGTGGCCCGCACAGGACCGCGGGCTGCGCCTGGACGTCGCCTTCCGGCCGGACGCCGTGGCCGGGAGCACCGCCCGCGACCTCACCAAGCTCTTCACGGAACGCGTGCACACCATCGCCGCAGGAGCCCCCTCATGACCCCCACCGTCCTGTCGCCCGCCCCGCTCGCCGACCCCGCCCTGCTCACCGACCCCGAACTGCACGCCACCGGCGACCCGCACGCGCTGTGGGCGTGGATGCGCACCCACGCCCCCGTCCACCGGCAGCCCGCCACCGACCTGCCCGCCTTCTGGTCCCTGACCCGTCACGAGGACGTCCGCGAGGTCTACCGGGACGCCGCCACCTTCAGCTCGCGGTACGGCGTCCTGTTGCGCCGGGCCGCACTCGGCGACGACCCGGGCGGCGGCCTGACCCTCGCCCTGACGGACGCACCCCGGCACAAGCAGCTGCGCTCCCTGATGGCGGACTGGTTCAACACCCGTGCCGTACGGGGTCTCGAAGGCCACATCCGGGCGGCCACCCGCACCGTGCTCGGGCGGGCCCTGGAGCAGGGGACGTGCGACGTCGTCCACGACATCGCGGGCCGGCTGTCCCTCTCGGTCATCTGCCACATCCTCGGCGTGCCCGAACGGGACCACGAGGCCCTGTACCGGTGGACCAACGAGGCCTTCGAGGCCCACACCTCGCTGGTCGCCCACCCCCGGATCGTGGAGTACTTCGAGGAACTGCTGCTCCAGCGCATGGAACGGCCCACCGACGACCTGATCAGCGCCCTGGTCAACGGCACCGTCGACGGCGAGCTCCTGACCGAGGAGGAGGTCGTCCTCAACTGCGAGAACCTGATCGGCGCCACCGAGAACGGACGCCTCGCGCTCATCGGCGGCGTACAGGCCTTCCTGGAGCACCCGGACCAGTGGCAGAGCCTCTCGGAGGACCGCGGACTGATGCCCGGGGCGATCGAGGAGGTCCTGCGCTGGACCTCCAGCGCCACGCACAGCATGCGCGTCGCCACCCGGCCGTACGAGATCCGCGGACGGCAACTGGACGCGGGGGACCGCGTGGTGCTGTGGCTGCCCTCCGCCAACCGGGACGAGGAGGTCTTCGCGGACCCGTACCGGTTCGACATCACCCGCAGCCCCAACCGGCACATCGCCCTCGCCGCGGGCGAACACTTCTGCATCGGCTCGACCCTCGCCCGGGCCGAGATGCGCGTCCTGTTCACCGAACTGCTCGACGGCGTGCGCCACATCGAACAGGCCGGCCCGGTGCGACGCCTGCACTCCATCCACGTCAACGGCGCCGAGAGCCTCCCCGTGCGCCTCACCGCCGCATGACGTTGCCCGCCCCGTTCACGGCAACCGCCCACCGCAACCGCAACCGCACAGAGGAGTCGCCCACCATGGCGGACACCATCACGACAGCAGGACTCAGCCATGTCTCCGACCCGCCCGGGGTCGCCCCCAGCTCCGGCTACACCCACGTGGTGACGGGAACGGGACGCCTGGCCGCGATAGCCGGCCAGATGCCCTTCGACGCCTCCGGCCGGTTCGTCGGGGCGGGGGACCCCACCGCGCAGGCGCGGCAGGTCTTCCGGAACATGGAGGGTTGCCTCACCGCCGTCGGCGCCACCTTCGCCGACGTCATGAAGCTCACCTACTACGTCACCGACATCGCGCACGTGCCGCTGATCCTCGCCGTCCGCGACGAGTTCATCGACACCGGTCGGCCACCGGCCAGCACGGTCGTCCAGGTGGTCGCCCTGTACCGCCCCGACCTGCTGATGGAGATCGACGCGTTCGCCCTGCTGAGCGCCGAGTGAGGAGCCCCGTGACCGCGTACTCCGCGTACTCCGCGCATCGCCGAGAGCAGGGCACGCAGGCCCCGCCGCCCCCCTTCGACTCCGAACTGGCCGGCCCGCTGGACAAGATCCTCGCCGACCTGCCGATGCCGCTGACCCCCGCACTCGTCCCCGACCGGCGCCGCCGCTCCCTGGCCGGCCGTCTGACCGACGAGCAGATCCGGCGCGGCGGGACCTTCGACGTCGAAGAACGGACCGTGCCCGGCCCGGCCGGCGCTCCGCCGGTCACCCTGACGATCTGCCGCCCCACGGCGGCCACCGGGGCGGTCCCCGTCGTCTACCACACGCACGGCGGCGGCATGGTGGCCGGCAGCCACCGCAGCACCGAACTGGCCGGAGAACTCGACCGCGCCCGGGAACTGAACCTGGCGGTGGTGTCCGTTGCGTACCGCCTGGCCCCGGAGCACCCCGACCCCGCACCCGTGGAGGACTGCTACGCCGGCCTGTCCTGGCTCGCCGAGCACGCCGCGGACGAGGGCTTCGACCCGCAGCGGATCGTACTCAGCGGCAACAGCGCCGGCGGCGCGCTCGCCGCGGGCCTCGCCCTCCTGACCAGGGACCGGTCGGGACCGCGGCCGGCGGGCCAGCTGCTGCAGTTCCCCATGCTCGACGACCGCTGCGACACCTTCTCCGCAGGGCAGATGGAGCAGGTCGGCCTGTGGGACGGACTGTCCAACCAGGCCGGCTGGCAGGCCCTGCTGGGCGACCGGCGCGCCACTCCGGACGTCTCCTCCTACGCAGCTCCGGCCCGCGCCGCCGACGTGGCGGGCCTGGCGCCCGCCTTCATCGAGGTCGGCTCGGTGGAGGCCCTGCGCGACGACGCCCTCGCGTACGCCGCCCGCATCTGGGAAGCCGGCGGAGAGGCCGAACTCCACGTGTGGTCGGGGGCGTTCCACAGCTTCGACGAGTGGGTGCCGGACGCGGTCGTCTCCCGGGCGGCCCACCAGGCGCGGGTGGCCTGGCTGCGGCGGATCCTGGACCGCTGAGCACCGGCACGACCAAAGCCCAACGGCTCCCCGCGCGGTCCTGATCCGCGGGGAGCCGTAGGGCTTCGGTGCCTCGGTGCCTCGGTGCTTCCGTGGCTCGGGGATTGGTCCGGCCGGTCTCAGCCCGTCCGTTCCGGCTTCTCCAGGGCCTCGGCCAGGATCCGCCAGATCTCCGCGGCGAGGTCCAGGTTCGCGTCCCGGTGTGCCTCTTCGCCGAGCTTCTTGAGCTGGGCCAGGCCCTGCTCCCGGTGCCCCTCCTCGACGAGCAGCAGGCTCTCCAGCGTCCGCAGCCGGACCCGGTCGCGGTAGCTCAAGGCGAGGCGGTCGGTTTCCAGCCGGTCCAGGGCGGCCCGGGCGTCCGCGAGACGGCCGTCCTCGAAGGCGAGGCGCGCCTGCAGCGTGAGCAGCTCCTGCTGCTGCAGGGGCGTGCCGACGAGGGAGAGGGCCTTCTCCGCCTCCTCGAGGCAGCGGCGCGCCTCCTCCGTCAGTGCCGGCCGGGCGTGGACGTACAGGGAGGCTGCGGCCAGCCGCAGCCGGGCCCACAGGACCGGATCGACGCGGCTGTCCAGCGAGTCCATGGCCTGCCGGAGGAAGCCGCGGGCCTCGTCGTCGTCGCCCTGGCGGGACCGGACGGTGGCTGCCGACCAGAGGGCCTCGGCCCGTAGCGCGTCCGAACGGTCCGCCACCATGGCGACCAGCTCGTCCACGTGGGCACGGGCGTCGGGCAGCCGGCCGGCCTCGGCCTCGACCGATACCAGCGTCAGCAGCGCCTTGCCGGTGTCCGAGACGGCCAGGCCGGACTCCTTCGCCACCTGATGCGCGGAGACGGCGAGTGCGAGTGCTTCCGGGACCTGGCCGGCCGAGCGCAGACAGCGGGCCAGCTCGGTCCTCGACCGGCACTGCAGGGCCGGCAGTTCGAGCCCGTCCGCGATCCTGGTGGCCTCCTCCAGGGCGGCCCGCTCCTCCGCGCGTTCCCCGCGGCGGTGTCGGAACCGGGCGATCAGCCACAGGGCCTGCCAGCGCAGCAGAGGGTCCTCGTTGCGGGATGCGGCCAGTTCGGCGGCAAGGGCTTCGGCGCCGTCGTCGCCGTCCGTGGAGGCCGCGACGCTCACCGCCTCGCTGAGGGAGCCGCTGCTGTGCGGGGCGAAGAACGCCGAGCGGTCGACTCCCAGCCGCTGCGCGAGGTAGCCGATGACGCGCTCGGTGGGCTGCCGGGCACCGGACTCCAGCCGTGACAGGTAGCCCGTGGAGATCTCCTCGCCGGCCAAGGCCGCCTGGGAGAGTCCGTGCTTCTGCCGCAACGCCTTGAGGCGGACGCCGAAGGACGTCTCGAGTGGCATGTCGCCCCCACATTCAGTGCTCAGGATCCAGTGCTCAGATGCGCATTGTCCCCGTGTAGGCACACAGTTTGACTTATGTGCCTTCATCCTAACCCATTGTGACCAAGCGCGATATGCGACAGAGGTCACTGACTCACAGGGCCTTGTCACTATTGCCAAATCGATTGGCAACTTTGGGAAACATCCTTGTCAAAGGTTAGCCAGGGGTCCTAGATTGGCGTGCATCAGCCGGGCACCGAGTGCCTGTTTCAGCTGGTAAGTCAGTTCTGCAGCGTCCCTCCCGGATTCCCGTCTGAATCGTCTGTATGGAGTAGTCATGCGCATGCACTTCGCCGCCACCGCCACCGCCCTCGTCGTATCGGCCCTGGCCCTGGGTGCCGCCCTGTTCGGCCCGAGCGACATCGAATGGCCGGTCGCGCCCTCCCGGACGTCCGTCGTCGCGCTCTTCCCGGCCGACGCCTCCGGTCAGGTCGTGGCCGGCACGGACGAGATCGAGTGGCCGTAGGCGGGGTGGTCCCGGTTCGGGAAAGCCGACGGTCGGCACCCTCTCGCGAGGTGTGCCGACCGTCGGCTTTCGTCATGCACCGCCAGGAACCGTGCTGCCACGAACCGTGCTGCCACGTGCTGTTCCGCCGCGAACGGTGTCGCCGCGCAAGGGCGCGGGCCGCGCGTCAGTCCTTTCCGACCGCGCCCGCGGCCGTCCGTACGGGGCCTGCCGCGCTATCGGCGACCTCGATCCGGAACCGCCGGCCGATGTCCGCGACCCGTTCGCGCACCTGGACCTCGGTGGCCGCCCGCAGCAGTACGACACCCGCGTAGACGGAAGAGTCGACCGGGCCGTCCAGCCTGTCGCCGACCTTCGTCCCGACCTTCGCGTACACCGCGCCGGGGGCGGCGAGCAGCTCCTGTGCGGCGGTGACCGCGGTGACCGTGCCCACCGGCCGCGGGAGCATGTACTGGATCATGTGGTCGGTGCGCGGCAGCGTGTCGGTGTACACCGGCTCGCTCAGGGAGGTGGACAGGAAGGTGTTCCACAGGTCCACGCCGTACTGGTGCTTCACCTGGTCGGCGATCCCGCCGCCGCCCGGCCGGCAGGCCACCTCGCCGACCAGATGGCCGTGCGGGGTCTTGAAGACCTCCAGATGGGTCACCCCGTCGGTCAGCCCGAGCGCGGCGACGACCCGCTCGTGCAGCGCGGCGACGGCCAGGGTGTCCGGGTGCTCGTCGGGCAGCGTGTACGAGCCGATGACGCCGCCCACGCTGCGCAGCACGGGCTCGAAGTAGCGGGACACCGGAGCGAAGCGGACCCGGCCGTCCCGTACGACGCCGTCGCAGTGGAACTCGGCCTCGATGTCCACCAGTTCCTCGGCCATCAGCGGGTACGGCGCGGTCCGGATCCGCTCCGTGGAATCGTCGTGGGCCAGGAGCCGCAGGTGGTCGGCGTCGTGCACCGGCAGCACGTACTCGGAGCCGCCGCCGCACGACCGCTTCACCACGAGCGGCCAGCCGATCTCCTCCGCGGCGGCCTGCGCATCGGCGAAGCGGTCGATGAGGCGGAACCGGGCCACCGGCAGCCCCGCCGCCGAAAGCCGTTGCTTCATCACGTACTTGTTGGAGAAGGCGTTGGCGACCTCGTAGCCGGACCCGGGGAGCCCGAAGTAGGAGCGGATGTACCCGCCGGCCTGGACGCTCCACTCCGACGGGGACACCACGTACCGGAACGGATTGCGTTCCCGTATGCGCAGCGCCGCCAGCCGTACCTGGGTCAGGTCCTCGATGGTGTCCACCACCTCGACGTCCGCGCCGTCGGCGTAGTAGCCCGCGTACTCGGGCATCGTGATGACCGAAAGGCGTATGTCGTCCCGGCTTTGGAGCATCCGGGCGGCGATCTCACGACTGGAGTTGATCAGCAGTACGTTCTTCATCGCGCGCGACCTCTCGCTGTGATGGAGTGCGGCCCCGATGACGGAGCGACGGGTCCCGCATGTTGCCATATATTTCCAAGAGCTGGCAATATCGAGAGTCTTGCTGGCCCATGCGACCTTGACGGTCGGCATCGTGTGATAGACAGAGCGTGTGCGGCCGATCGCTGCGTGACGTCAGCTTGCCCAACGGGGCGGGGTTTTTGAGCCATTCGACCAGTGGCTCGGTAAGTGTCGATGCGCAACGGGCAAAGCCCGGCGTAGGGTTACCCAATATTGACAGTCTTGCCTACAACGGGCATAATGCCCATCCCTCCTGAGGGTTGAGGCTCTCGCAGAGCGTCAGCCCACGCCTTCCGAGGTGCAGATGCTGGAACAGCCTCATTTCGGGCAACGCCTCCGCGCGCTCCGTGTGGGCCGCGGACTGTCCCAGGCGGCGCTTGCCGGAGACGCGATGTCCACCGGGTACTTGTCGCGTCTGGAGTCCGGCGCCCGACCGCCGACCGCCAAGAGCGTGGACTATCTGGCCGAGCGGCTCGATGTCCCCGTGTCCGCCTTTGCGCGCGAGAAGGGCCCCGTGCTGGGTCAAGTCCTCGCCGCCGTCACCTCGGTGGCCGACGACGGGCTGGACGAGGTTCTGGCCGACCCCCTCGCCGAGGCCCTGCGGGCCGATGGCGGGCAGGATCCCGCCCTGCGCTGGCAGGCGCTGTGGCTGCTCGCCCGAATGCGGGGCAGGCAGGGAAGGTGCGCGGAGGAGTATCAGCTCACCGCCGAACTGCACCGGCTAGCAGACGAGTTGGGCGTGGTGGAGCTGCGCGTCCGCGCGTACACCCAGCACTCCCGCTGCGCGCGTTCCATCGGGCGGATCGCCGAGGCGTGCGAGTACGCCGCCGGCGCCGTGGCTGCCGCCGCGGGTCTGACGCTGACCGACCGGGCCGGCGCCCTGCACGCCCTGGTGTCCGCGGAGGCCGAGGCGGGCAGGCTGGCCGAGGCCGAGGCGCACGCCCGGGAGCTGTGCGCACTCACCGGGCCCGTCGGAGGCTCCACCCACACCAGGGCCTTGTGGGCCGCGGCGACCGTCGGGATCCGCCGGGGTGCGTACCGGGAGGCCGGCAACCTGCTGGAACGTGCGCTGGAGGGCCTGGACAGTCATGAGGACCCGGGGCTCTGGCTGCGGCTGAGGCTCGCAGCGGCGTCGCTGCTGCTGCAGATCGTCCCGCCGCAGACGGCCAAGGCCCGAGCCGCCCTGGAGCAGATAGGCCCGGCGCTGGAGCTCGTGGGAACCGAAGTGCGCCGCCAGGAGGCGTTGTTGCTGCACGCCCAGCTCGCCTGCGCCGAGGGCGATCTGGCCCGGGCGCGCGAACTGTGTGATCAGGCCGAGGCGTTGGAACTGCGGCTGTCCTTCCGCGACCGGATCCGGCTCCAGGCGCTGAGCGGAAGGCTGGACGTGCTGGCCGGCCGGACGACCCAGGGGATCCAGTGCCTGAGCGACCTCGCGCGGCAGGCCGTCGAGGCGCACAACGTCGAACTCGCGGCGGAGACGTGGCGCACCCTCGCGGAAGCCCTGGCAGAGTCGCGCGAGGGGCAGGGCTGACCGGATTCGCCATCCGGACATGGGTATTCACGGACAGGAACCAGGAGGTCGGCCGCGTTGGCCGGTAGCGTATGACAATGAAATCAGTGCAGGTCAGGCCGGCGCGAGAGGAAGACCTCCCGTCGGCGGAGCGAGCCTCGGCGGTGCTGTTCTTCGAGGCCGACCAGAGCAGCAGAAGGGTCAGCGAACCGGAGATCCAACCCCGTTCGGAATCCGGATCCAAGCAGTGGATCGAACGGATGCGGTTCTATCTGGAGGCCGATCCCGCGGGCTGCTGGGTCGCGGTCGACGAGGACGGGGGCGATGGCGACGGCGGCGATGTCGTCGGGTTCGCCATGTCCCAGAACCGCGGTCGCGTGTGGTACCTCGCCACCTACGGGGTGCTGACCCGGTATCAGGGTCATGGCATCGGCCGGAGGCTGATGGACGCGGCGCTGGCGCACGCAGACGGCCGACCGGGGCTGTTCTCCTCTTCGGTCCACCCGGGGGCGACCCGCCGCTACCGCGAGGCGGGCTTCCTGCTCTACCCGCAGATGCGCATGGTCGGCACGGTCGACCGGTCCACGCTTCCCGCGCTCGGCGGGCTCAGGGAGGGCCGGCCCGAGGACCTCGAATGGATGGACCGGCTGGACGAGGAGATCCGCGGGGCCGGCCACGGCCCCGACCACGCCTACATGCTCGACCGCCTCAGGCTCGTCGTGTCCGAGGACCTGCGCCGGCCGGGATACGCGTACATCGACGACGAGGAGAACCGGGCCGTGCTCCTCGCCGCGGCGGAGCCGCTGACCGCTCAGAACCTGCTGTGGGAGGCCCTCGCCGCGTCCCGGGGCGACACGCTCGTCAACTGCATCACCACCGCCAACCACTGGGCCGTCGACGTCGGTCTGGCGGCGCGGCTGGACATCGGCCAGGAGGGCTATCTCGCGCTCCGGGACATGGCCGAACCCGCTCCCTATCTGGCCAGCGGCCACTTCCTCTGACGTTCGGGCCGAAACGGCCGACGAGCCCCCCGGCAGCGCGCGTGACCGACTGTGGTCACGCGCGCTGCTGCGTTCCGGGCGGGGTTCCGACCCTCCTGCGACCTGCCGCTTGCCCAGTGTTGCCAGAAGTGGCAAATGGTGGCAACATTGATGGTGCTACGAGGTGCAACCGGCGACGATCCCTGAGCACGACGTGCGGGAGGATCCGCCTCACCGGCGGGACTTCCCGGCCGCGACGCGCACGGTTCGCGCCCCCACACAGCCCAGAAAGGTCCAAACGCATGACGGACGTCATGACTGCCGACAGTGGTATCGGGGTCGGGGTGAAGCAGCTCGCGGGAAACATCGGTGCCGAAATCACCGGCGTGGACGCCGCGCGCCCGCTGAGTGACTCGGTGGCCGCGGAACTCAGGGAGGCACTTCTCACCCACAAGGTGATCTTCCTGCGCGGCCAGCAGCTCGACTACGACCAACTCGTCGTCTTCGGCCGCAGCTTCGGCGACCTCACGCTCGGCCACCCGATCTACGGAGGCCCGGAAGGGCGTCCGCTGCTGCGCGAGATGGATTCCAAGGGCGAGGGCACGCGCGCCAACCACTGGCACGCCGACTTCACCTACATGGAGAACCCGCCCGCCGTCGCCATCCTGCACAACACGGTCTGCCCGCCGGTCGGCGGCGACACCATATGGGCCAACACGGCCGCCGCCTACCGGGAGTTGTCCGAGGGGCTGCGTACGCTCGCGGACGGAATGCGGGTCGTCCACTCCAACGACTCCGACTTCACCGACGCCACCTACACCGGCGACTCGCGGAGCAGCTACCTGAAGAACGTCTTCAGCGCCGAGCACCCGGCCGTACGGGTCCACCCGGAGACCGGTGAACGCTCCCTCTTCGTCGGTGGGTTCGCGCGCAGCGTCACCGGACTCGGCCCGCAGGCCGGTCGCGACCTGCTCCGGGTCCTGGTGGAGCACGCCACCAAGCCCGAGTTCACCGTGCGCTGGAAGTGGCAGGTCGGTGACCTCGTCCTGTGGGACAACCGGTCGACGCTGCACTACGCAGTCCACGACTACGGCGACCAGCACCGCCGCGGCGAGCGGGTCACGGTCGCCGGCACCACCACGGTCGGGGTCGACGGCAGGCCCGGCATCGTCCTGCGCGGCAACGCCGAGGCGTTCACCGCCGGGGGCGGCTCGACCATGTGACGGAGGCGATGCGGCGGCAAGGGCCCGAGGCCGTTGCCGCCGCATCGTGCTGTCTACGGGGCCACGGCGCGGGCGGACATCCCCGCGGGCGGGCCGTGGTCGACGCCCGCGAGGAACGGGGCGGCGTAGGCCCGCAGGCCGGTGGGGGCGTCGGTGACGAGCCGGGCGCGCAGGGAGCGGTCGCCCGGGGTGTCCGAGGCGTAGCCCAGGATCAGGCACGGATCGCACAGCCGGTCCAGGTTCAGGACCAGGTCGGCCTCGTCGAGGCCGTCCGGGTCGTGGAAGTCCTGGGACGGCACGCAGCGGAACCCCATGCGCACCTTGAAGCGGAACAGGCCCGCCTTGGTCAGGTGGCCGTACAGATTGGGCTCGTCGCCCAGCGTCGCCCAGCGGTAGCCCTTCTCCCGGGCGGTGCGCATCGCGGCGAAGTAGAGGGTGCGGGCGAGGGAGTCCCGGCGCCACTCCTCGGTCACCGCCGAGAACCGGATGCGCACCGCGTCCTGGTCCGGGCATTCGAGGGCGACACAGCCGCCGACCAGTTCGCCGTCCTGCAGGGCGAGGACGGCGAAGTACTTCTCGCGTCCGTCGAGCAGCCGCTCCCGCTGCAGGACGGCGATCGGGATGCCGTACGTCATCGCGTCGACGCGCTGCCGGTAGAGCGTCAGGAACCGGTCCACCACGTCCGGCCCGACCGGGTCGTGGACCTCCAGGGTCAGGGCCCGCTCCGCCCGGGCGCGGGCCCGCCGGATGTCCTGTCGCGCCTTGGTCTCCAGCCGGGAGAGGAACTCGTCCTCGCCGGGGCCCAGTTCCGCCGTCCACGACAAGAAGGCCGGCTTCCGGATGAAGCCGGCCGCGGCGAGTTCGTCGTACGCCTCGGCCGGTGGCGCGGTGGCGCGCACCACGTCGATGTGCCGGTGGGCGCCGAACCAGGGGCGGCCCGCCAGCTCTTCGGGGGAGACGTGGGCGACGGACAGTCCGTGGTGATCGACGATGTCCATGTGCTGTCATCCGTTTCTTGTCGGGGACCGGTCGCCGTTCGCGGTGACCAGGGGAGCGTTCTGCCGGGCAGGCGTCCGGCGGCTTCGCATGGGGGCGAACCACAGGGCCACGGCGAGCACGGCGGTCGCGGTGACGGGCAGGAAGACGAAGAAGGATCCGGACAGGCCCACCGTCAAGCCCAGCAGCAGCGAGGACACCGGCACGGCTCCGGTGACGAACATCCGGATGAGCGTGTTGACCCGGCCGCTGAACTCCGCGGGGATCTCGTGCTGCCGGTAGCTCATCGTGGTCGTGTTGACGCCGCCCTCGCCGAAGCACAGGAGGCAGAACGAGGCCACGACCGCGAGCGGCTCGTCGACGAGCAGTCCCAGTGACCCCAGGGCGGCCACTCCCAGCCAGACGCCGACGCGCAGTCGTCGGCGCCCCTCGCCGGCCGGAACCATGGGGCTCACCCAGGCCCCGAGCGCGGCGGCGACGGCGCCGCAGGACACGGCCATGCCCAGGGCGGCCGAGGACCAGTGCCACCGTCCGGTGCCGACGGTGAGCAGGGTCGGCTCCAGTGCGCCGGCGCCGAGGTTGTAGAGCGCGACGGCCCCGGTCAGCCGCAGCAGGTCCGGGCGCGAGCGGAAGTAGGCGATGCCTTCCCGCAGCAGCGTGCCCACGGACGCGCCGGCCTTCCGGGCCTGCCGGGCGACCTTGGGCAGGAAGAACGCCGTCACGGCGGTGACGAGGAAGGTGGCCGCGTCGATCTCCAGGGCCGGACCGGGCCCCGCCGCGGCGATGGTCAGCCCGGCCAGGGCGGGACCGGCGAACCGTGCCACCAACTGGACCGAGTTGAAGTGACTGATCGCCTGCTCCAGCCGCTCCGGCGGCACCAGGGCCGGAATCAGGCCGTAGTCCCCGGCCACGTCGGAGACCACCTTCGCCAGCCCCATCACGCACAGCGACGTGAACACCAGGGCGATCTGACCGATGGCCAGCAGCGGCGGGATCAGCGCGACGCAGACGCCCTGCACCAGCTCGCCCGCGATGAACAGGCGGCGGTTGTCGTGGCGGTCGATGAAGGGGCCGAGGAACGGCGCGGCCAGGTACGGAGCCGTCTGCGCGGCCATGCTGAGGACGGCGAGCAGGGTGGACCCGGTGGCCTGGATCAGCGCCCAGGGGACCGCCAGGTACAGGAAGGTGTTTCCGGCCATGGACAGTGCCGTGGCCCCGGTCAGCAGCCAGAAGGGTCTCATGAGACAGGGATGTTGCCACATGTTGCCGAGTAGCAGCAATGGATGTGCCTGACGTTGACACGGTGTTGCCATCTCTGCGTCAATGGCCATGCAGCGCACGAGGCATGACGCGCGACGCATGAGGCACGAGGCATGAGGAAGGAAGCGCCATGGAGAACGCAAGCCCCCCGAGGATCCTGATCGTGGGCCTCGACCGCTATGGCATGCGGGCCTGCGTCCGCCTCGGCCTCGACACCACCGTCATCTGCGGAGCCCCGTCCTGGGACGAGGGGCACATCGCGATACCGGACGACGTGGCCGTGCTGCGCGTGGACGACCACACCAACCCCGAAGCCGTCCTCATGGCGCTCGACCGGGCCGGTCTGACCGGCCGGGCCTTCGACGCCGTGTACAGCACCGACGAGGACTCCCTGGTCATGGTCGGCCTGCTCGCCCGGCACCTCGGCCTGCCCTTCACCCCGCCCGAGGTCGCCGTACGGTTCCGCGACAAGTCCGTGCAGAAGCGCGAGATCCGGGCCGCCGGCATCCCCACGGCGGGAGCCGAGGTCATCGACGACGTGCACGACGTCACCGCGATCGACCGGCTCCCCTTCGAGCGGGCCGTGCTGAAACCCGTGGCGGGAGCGGCCACCGAGCGGACCTCCGTCGTCACCTCCGCGGCCGAACTCCGCCTGCGCAGCAATGAATACCGCAGGCAGGCCACCCCGCAGCGCACCTTCGTACTGGAGCAGTTCGTCCGGGGCGAGGAATGGATCGCCGACGGAGTCCTGTACGAGGGCGAACTGCTCTTCTACGCACTCGGGCGGTACGGCGACCCCTGCCTCACGGCCGTGGACACCGGCCGGCCACTGCACTTCCACCACTTCG
This sequence comes from Streptomyces sp. NPDC058289, assembly GCF_042880975.1. Classification (NCBI taxonomy): domain Bacteria; kingdom Bacillati; phylum Actinomycetota; class Actinomycetes; order Kitasatosporales; family Streptomycetaceae; genus Streptomyces; species Streptomyces sp. NPDC058289. The sequence goes on along the minus strand of NZ_JBHVYI010000043.1, from coordinate 18,200 downwards.
ACCCGGCCGCCGACGGCTGGGCCCACGACCGGGCCCTTCCCGTGATCAAGGCGTCCCTGGAGGCCCTGGGCCTGCGGGACGGGATGTTCCACCTGGAGCTCTTCCACGACCCCGGGTCCGGAACGCTCACCTTCGGCGAGTGCGCCGCGCGCCGCGGCGGCGCCCTGGTGCAGGAGGTGGTGCAGGCCAAGTTCAACGTCGACCTGGCGGAGTGCGCCATCCAGATCGCCCTCGGCCGGCGGCCCGAACTCGACGTCAAGATCCGCCCCGCAGTCGTCGGCGGCGCCTACCTCACCGCGGGCGCGGGCCTGTTGCTCGACTGCCCTTCCGCCGCGGAGGTCACCGCCCTGCCCGGCGTGGAGTTCGTCCGGATGGAACGGCCCGTGGGGGAGTACGCCCCCGAAGTCGCCGGGACCGGCCAGCGGATCGGCCAGTTCATGGTGATGGCGGACTCCGCCGAGGAGCTCCAGGACCGGTTCGTCGAGGTGTGGGACTGGTTCCGTACCAGGCTCGTGGTCGTCCCCGACGGCCTCAAGCCCCGCGAACTCCGCGAGCTGCAGCAGGTCCTGCGCCCCGGGGCCCGGTTCGGGGACGCACTGTGGCAGTGACGTCCGTGCCCGCGGCCGCGCCCCCACCCACGGGCCTGCGCAGGCTCCTTCCGGCCACGCAGGCGCAGCGGATCCTGACCGTCGCCACCTTCGCGAACAGCTTCGGCGGCGGGATGTTCACCACCGCGAGCGTGCTGTACTTCACCCGCGTCGTCGGACTCCCGGCCGGACGGGTCGCGATGGGCCTGTTCGGCGGGGCCATGACGGGGCTGATCGCCGGGGTCCTGGTCGGACGACTGGCCGACCAATGGGGACCCAAGCGCGTCCACATCTCGGTCATGCTCGGCGGCGGGGTGGTGATCTCCTGCTTCACCCTGATCGGATCGTTCTGGTCCTTCTTCGCGGTCTCCCTGGTCGCGGGAGCGATCATCCCCGCGGACGAGGCCAGCAAGGCGCCGCTCATCCGCGGGGTCGCCGACGGCAACCCGACCCTGTTCATCGGCTACCTGCGGTCGGTGACCAACCTCGCCCTCGCCTTCGGCTCCGTCGCGGCCGGCTTCGCCATCCAGATCGACAGCCGGCCCGCGTACCTGGCCCTCGTGGTGTGCCGCGCCCTCGCCTACGTCGGCTGCGGCCTCATCCTGCTGCGGCTGCGCCTGCCCGAAACCGCTCCGGACCCCGCCGAGGAGACGAAGCGGGGCTGGGCCGCGCTGCGGGACCGCACGTACCTGAGCGCCACGCTGGTGAACGCGGTGCTGTCCCTGAACTACGCCGCCTCCGGCTTCCTGCTCCCGCTGTGGATCGTCGGCCACACCAGTGCGCCCCGGTGGATGGTCTCGGCGGTGCTGGTGCTCAACATGGCCTTCGTCGTGCTGCTCCAAGTCCCCGTGAGCCGGGGCGTGCACGACGCCAGGACGGCCGGCCGGCGCATGGCCTGGGCCGGCGCCGCCTTCGCCGCCGGCCTCATGCTCATGGCCTTCGCAGCCGGGACCTCCCCCTGGACGGCCTCGGCCCTGCTGCTCGTCGGCATGGGCGTCTTCGCCTTCGGTGAGCTCTGGTACGCGGCCGCCTCCTACGAGTACTGCTTCGGCCTGGCGCCGGCCCGCCTGCAGGGCCAGTACGCCGGCGTGTTCGGACTGGGCAGCGGGGCCGTCGAAGCCGTCGCCCCCGCGGTGATGAGCCTGCTGCCGCTCGGGATGGGGCTGCCCGGCTGGCTGGTCCTGAGCGCAGTGCTGTTGTTCGCGGGCCTCGGCAGCGGGCCCCTCGTGACCTGGGCAGGTGGACGACGATGAAGCAGACGAAGCAGACGAAGCAGCAGTTGAAGCCAACGAAGCCGACGGAGCCGACGGAGCCGACGCCGAACCAGACCGTGGCGATCGTGGACGGGTACTCGACCGGGAACTTCCTCCTGCCGGCCTTCGCCCGGCTCGGCGTCGAGGCCGTCCACGTCCAGAGCACCCCCGAACTCATCGCCCCCCTCGCCCCTCCGCGGCTCGACGCCTACCGGGAGAACCTCGTCTGCGCGGATCCCGGGGCCACGGCCCGAGAGCTGGCCCGCCACCGGCCGCTGGCCGTACTCGCCGGAGCGGAGTTCGGAGTCCGGCTCGCCGACGAACTGAGCGAGCGGCTCGGGCTGATGACGAACGGCACCCGCTTGTCGGCCGCGCGACGGGACAAGTTCCTCATGATCGAGGCCCTGCGGGGGGCGGGGATCAGGTGCGCACGCCAGCACCGGTCCGCCGAGCCCGAAGAGCTGCGCGCCTGGGCGGAACGGGAGGGCGTCCACCCCGTCGTGGTGAAACCGATCAGCTCCTCCGGGGCGGACAACGTCCACATCTGCCCGGACGGCGACGCGATCGTCCGGGCCGCACGCTCGGTCATGTCGGCCAGGGACCTGTTCCAGCAGCCCAACACCGAGGCCCTCGCGCAGTCGTACCTCGACGGCACCGAGTACGTGGTGGACATGGCCTGCTCCCAGGGAGAGCGGTACGTGTGTGGCGTCTGGGAGTACCGCAAGCGGGACATCGGCTCCGGCCGCCGCATCTACGACCGGGACGTCCTGCTCGACCCGGGCGAGCATCCCGTCCCCGAGCTCGTCGCCTACGTGGACACCGTCCTGGAGGCCCTGGACATCCGGCACGGAGCCGTCCACGCCGAGGTCATCATGACCGCCTCAGGCCCGGTCCTGGTGGAGGTCGCGGCCCGCCTCAACGGCGGTCTGAACGCCGGATTCCAGGAACTCTGCCTCGGCATCGACCAGGCCGCCGTGACGGCGCTGGCCTACGCACGGCCCGGGGAGTTCAAGCAGCGCTACGGCGGCCGGACGTACACCAAACTCATCGAGGCGTTCGTCCACGACACCACGACCGCGCTGCACGGGATCGTCGAAGGCGTGGACGAGGCCGTGGTGCAGCAGATCACCGCGCTGCCCACCGTGCGCGATCTCACCGTGAAGTACCGTCCCGGTCGCCGGGTCCGCCCGACGGTCGACCTGCCCAGCAGCCCCCTCACCGTCTACATGGCCGACGCGGACCCGGCGGCCCTCGAAGCCGACTACAAGGCGATCGGCGAACTCAAGGATCACGTATACCGGTTGGCCGGGTCCGGCCCCGGCGAATGAGTATCCGTACTCATGGTGTGAGCACGGCGGCGCCACCACGATGGGTGACCTGGACGGATGTTCATCGAGGGGGCGGCGGGCATGGGCGTGACGGTGGAGGAACAGGGCGGTGGGGCGGGCCGTACGAGCCGCAGCGAAGCCCTCCGGCCGTTGATCCGGCCCGCCGGCGTGGGCGCGCTGCTGGGCGGCCTGTGCATCCTGGTGGCCTTGCTGCCCTGGGAATCGGATGATTTCTGCCGGAGCGAGGGCTGGGGGTGCCTGGGGCTCTTCCTCACGGTGATGGCGGCCGCACCCGTCGTCGCCACGCTGCTCGGGTGGGTGGTGTTGCGGGTGGTCGGCGTCCGTCCTGCCTGGCGGGTGGCCGGCGTGGGCGGGCTGCTCGGCGTACTGACGGCGATCCTGTCCGGGCGGGTGGGTACCTCGGGCCCATGGCTCTTGTTCGCCGCTCCGTTCCTGCTGGCCGCGGCGTACGCGGCTGCGGCCGCCGTCGCGCTTCCCGGCGTCGGCCCCCTCCGGCGCTGGGGCGTGCTCGCGGGGGTCCTCGTACTGATGTGGCCGTTGACGGGCGTGCTCGGCGATCGGCGGATGTCGGAGTACGAGGAGCGGCAACTTGCCCTCTCCCAGGTCCCGTTGCTGGCCCCCGAGCTGGACGGCTACCGATTGCACTTCGCGCAGGCCGACACATACGGCGGCACGTTCGGCTACCTGCTCCTGCCGTCCTCGGTCCCTACCAGCGCCGCCGACCGCGAGGCGCGCGGCATCCGGGTGACCGTCGGACCGCAGCTGCCCGGCTTTGCGCCTCCGGACGCGTGCGAGGTCAGGTCCGGAAGCGCGCAGCGCGACACGGGCCCCTGCGAACAAGTGGCCCCCGACACCTGGCGCTCGCACACGTACGACTCCGTCCGGTACATCGCGCGACGCCAGGGCGTCATCGTGGTCCTCACCGGAGGAGGCCCCACGGTTCCCGACGGCGACCTGCGCGCGATGACCCGGTCCCTCGAGGTGCGCAAGACCGGCTTCTTCCTCGGCAAGTGAGGCCCGGTCCGTGCGCAGCCGGACCTAGGGGGTGTCTTGCCGATCAGGCCGGATCAGGGAGCGGGGTCCGGCACCGCGCCTCGCCGCGTTGTCGTCACTCGCCGACGCTCCGCGTCGACTCCCTCCTCCGCCTTGCGATCCACGGCACCAGACCCCGCTCCCTGATCCGGCCTGATCGGCAAGACACCCCCTACTCGACGTCGCCGCGCGTGGTGCCCATCGTGAGTCCGTCGACCCAGTTGGCCGACTCGACGCCGGTGATGGTCGAGCCGTACGTCCCCCAGCGGGGCGCGTTGCCCCTGAGGACCCAGGTCCGCACGCCGTGTGGGCCTCGACCCGCTCCCGCATGCGCGATCTCCCTTGACCCCTCGGGCTGCTTCAGCCTAGCGTGATCCGTGGCCGTAGAAAGCGCTTTCTATGCGGGGTTTCCCTCCTGCCGGAGCCCTGTCGGTCGACGAGTCGAGCACCACCCGAAGCACCGAAAGAGAGCGCACACGTGAAGCCACCCCACCCGCCCGTCACGACGCCGATCACGACGCCGATCACGACGCTGACCACGGACAAGAGCGGCTTCCTGCGGAACGGCCACCCGCACCGGATCGTCTCCGCGGCCATCCACTACTTCCGGGTGCACCCCGACCTCTGGGCCGACCGCCTGCTGCGCCTGCGCGCGATGGGCGTGAACACCGTCGAGACCTACGTGGCTTGGAACGTCCACGAGCCCAGACCCGGCACCTTCACCTTCGACGGGCCGAACGACGTGGCGGCCTTCATCCGGACCGCCGGTGATCTGGGACTCGACGTCATCGTCCGGCCCGGCCCCTACATCTGCGCCGAATGGGACTTCGGCGGACTGCCCGGCTGGCTGCTGGCCGACCGTACGATCCGGATCCGTCGCCGCGACCCCGCGTACCTGGCCGCGGTCGACGCGTGGTTCGACACCCTGGCCCCCGTACTGGTCCCCCTGCTCGGCAGCCGCGGCGGGCCGGTGGTGGCGGTGGGCGTCGAGAACGAGTACGGCAGCTTCGGCAACGACACCGGCTACCTGGAACACCTCCGCGACGGCCTGGTCCGGCGGGGCCTGGACTGCCTGCTGTTCACCACCGACGGGGCCGACCACGGGTTCCAGCTCGGCGGCCGCATCCCCGGCGTCCTGACCACGGGAACCTTCGGCTCGCGCCCCGAGAGCTCGCTCGCGACCCTGCGCACGTACCAGCCGGAAGGCCCGCTGGTCTGCGTGGAGTACTGGCACGGCTGGTTCGACCACTGGGGCGAGCCGCACCACACGCGCGACGCGCAGGATGCCGCCGCCACCCTGGACAGCCTGCTCGCCGCGGGCGCCTCGGTGAACATCTACATGGGACACGGCGGCACCAACTTCGGCTGGTGGAACGGCGCCAACCACGACGGCGCCACCTACCAGCCCGACGTGACGAGCTACGACTACGACGCCCCCGTCGGCGAAGCCGGCGAACTCACCCGGAAGTTCCACCTCTTCCGCGAGGTCATCGGCCGGCACACCGGCCCCGTCACCCACGAACCCCCCGCCCTGCCCCCGCGCGTGGTTCCCCGGCTGCTCTCCGTGGGCGAACACGTCTCGCTGGCCGACTCCCTGGACGCACTCGCCAAGCCCGTGCACCACGTCGAGCCGCTGACCATGGAGGAAGCAGGCCAGTCCCTGGGCCTGATCCACTACCGGACCCGCCTACGGGGACCCCTGCCCGAGGCGGCGCTGCGCATCGACGGGCTGGCCGACCGCGCCCAGGTCTTCCTGGACGGACGGGAGATCGGGCTGCTGGAACGTGACGAGCCGCTCGCGGCGCTGAGCGTCGCCGTACCCGACGGGGGAGCGGAACTCGACATCCTGGTGGAGAACCAGGGGCGCATCAACTACGGCCCCCTGCTGACCGATCGCAAGGGCATCCGCGACGGAGTCAGGCTGGACAATCAGTACCAGTTCGGCTGGGAGATCAGGCCACTGCCCCTCGACGACCTGTCGGGACTCGAGTTCGGCCCCGGTGCGCTCCCGGACGGCCCGTCCTTCCACCGGGTCACCGTCGAACTGGACGCCGCAGCCGACGCGTTCATCGCACTCCCCGGCTGGACCAAGGGCATGGTCTGGCTGAACGGCTTCGCCCTGGGCCGGTTCTGGGAGCGCGGCCCGCAGAAGACGCTGTACGCACCGGGTCCCCTGTGGCGCGCGGGCAGGAACACCCTGGTGATCCTCGAACTCCACCGGCCCGGGACCGCCGTCGAACTCCGCGACGCACCGGACCTGGGCACGGAGGCGCCCGCGCCCATCCCCGTCTGGTAGCCGCGCCCGGCGCCGCACGGGCCGGGCCCCGACCGCGGTCACTGCCCGGCATCGTGCCCGCGGAGGTGGCGGACGGGGATCCGGTCCGCGGGCGCACGGCGCCCGGCGAGCCCGTCAGGGCCGGATGGGCCACGGAGCACCGGCGTGCGGCCGCGTCGCCGCCGGAGCCGGTACGGCCCCTGCCATCGTGGGCCACCGCGTCCGTCTTCCCCGGGAGGTACCTCCGTGTCCCTACGCCCGCACGGCCACTCCGGTCGGTTCCGTCCGTCGCTGCGCCTGGCCGCCGCCACCGCCGCGTGCGGCGCCCTGCTCGCCGTCTCAGTGCAGCCGGCACAGGCCGGAGCCGACCGAAACCCGCCCCCCGGGGCCGCCCTCCACCAGGAGCTGCGGGAGCTGGTGGAGCGGCCCGACGGGCCCCCCGGGGTCATCGCCGTCCTGCGCGACGGCGACCGTACGGAGGTCTACCGGGCGGGCGTGGCCGACGTGGAGAGCGGCCGGCCGCCGCGGGCGACGGACCACATGCGGATCGCCAGCGTGGCCAAGGCCTTCAGCGGAGCGGTGGCGCTAGGGCTCGTCGACCGCGGCCGGCTGCACCTCGACGACACGATCGGTGAGGTGCTGCCCGGACAGCCGGCCGCCTGGCACGCGGTGACGCTGCGCCAACTCCTCAACCACACCAGTGGGTTGCCCGACTACTCGAACTCCCAGGGGTTCATCGACATCATCTCCCAGGACCCCCGTCACCGCTTCGACTCCCGCCGCCTGCTGGAGTTCATCGCCGACGAGGACCTCGCCTTCCCCCCGGGCAGCCGCTACGAGTACTCCAACTCCGACAACATCGCCGTCGCCCTCATGGCCGAGGCCGCCACCGGACGCCGGTACGAAACGCTGCTGCGCGAGCTCGTCTACGAGCCCCTGGGCCTGCGGGCCACGAGCCTGCCCCAGGGATACCGGCTGCCCACCCCCTTCCTCCACGGCTACCAGATCGATCCGGAGGAGGGGCCCATCGACGTCAGCGAGGCCGTGGGCGCCTCGGGGGCCTGGGCGTCCGGAGGCATCGTCTCGACGCCGAAGGACCTGACCGCCTTCATCCGGGGCTACGCGGGCGGCGCCCTCGTCTCGGAGCGCACCCGGCGCCAGCAGTTCAGGTTCATCCCCGGCGCCCTGTCCCAGCCCCCCGGCCCCGGCCGCTCCGAGGCGGGCCTGGCGATCTTCCGCTACACCACGCGCTGCGGAACGGTGTACGGCCACACCGGCAACACGGCCGGCTACACGCAGCTCGCGGCGGCCACGGCGGACGGCCGGCGCTCGCTGACCTTCTCGATCACCACGCAGACCTCCCTGACCAACAACCCCGACCTGCTCGAACAGGTCCGGGAGGTCCAGGAGGACTTCGTCTGCGCCCTGCTGCGCAAGTAACCCGGTGCCCGCACCCGTGACCCTGCGCCCGCACCCGCGCCGTTCCCGCGGGTGCGGGCCTCACTCCCATGGGGGAAGCTGGGAAGACCCCGGTGCTGCCGGCGGCACGCAGAGTGGCAAGGAAGGTCTTCCGTGAACGTTTCCGCAGGTGGCCGCCCCGCACACGGATCCCGGCGCAAGGTGCGGACGGCGACCTTGCTGTGCACGGTGGCGGCGCTGACGGCCGCCGTGCTCCCGGCCTCCGCGGCCTCCTCCCCACACACCAGCGGCACCGCCTCGTCGGCCCGGACCACGGATCCACAGGATCCCGTCGTGATCGTCGACTGCTTCTCGCAGGCGCAGGTGCGCCCCGCGGAGTACATCCTCGCCTGTGGTGACGGGAACAACCGGCTCGTCGACCTCCGGTGGGACAGCTGGGGGCCGGGCAGCGCCACGGCCACCGGCACCGACATGGTGAACGACTGCCGCCCGTACTGCGCGGCCGGCCGTTTCCGCGCCTACCCGGTCACGGTGACCCTGAGCCATCCGCAGGCCTGGCCGGAGCACCCCGATCTCCGGCGCTACACCACGATCCGCCTCTTCTACACCGACACCGCACCGGACCCCGTCCCCAAGGACGTGACCTACAAACTGGTGTACTGACGCGAGCCCCGGGCTCCCCACGGGATACGGTCGGCCCCATGGACCTTGATCGACAAGGGTGGCGCCGGTGCCTGCTGAGCGGGGCGGTGTTCGCCGTCTGCATGGCCGGCACCACGTTGCCGACACCCCTCTACGGGCTCTACCAGGAGAAGTTCGGCTTCTCCGCGCTGATGGTGACCGTGGTGTACGCCGTGTACGCCTTCGGGGTGATCGGCGTACTGCTGCTGGCGGGCAATGCCTCGGACGCCGTGGGCCGGCGGCCGGTGCTGCTGGCGGGTCTGGGCTTCGCCGCGGCGAGCGCCGTCTGCTTCCTGTGCGCCGACGGGATGCCCTGGCTGTACGCGGGACGGCTGCTGTCCGGTCTGTCCGCCGGCCTGTTCACCGGGGCCGCCACGGCGTACGTGATGGAGCTGGCACCGCCCGGCGGCGCCTCGCGGGCCACGTTCGTCGCGACGGCCGCCAACATGGGCGGACTGGGCTGCGGTCCGCTGCTCGCCGGAGTCCTCGCGCAGTATGCCTCCTGGCCGCTGTACCTGCCCTTCGTGGTGCACCTCGCGCTCGTGGCGGGCGCGGCCGTCGTCCTGCTGCGGCTTCCGGAGACGGTGCGCGAGCGGCGGCCGCTGAGCACCGTACGACCCCAGAAGCCCGCGCTGCCCCCGCAGGTGCGGGCGGTGTTCGGGCCCGCCGCGACCGCCGCGTTCGTGGGCTTCGCCCTGTTCGGGGTGTTCACCTCCGTCAGCCCGGCCTTCCTCGCGGAATCCCTGGACGTGCACAACCGGGCCGTGAGCGGGCTGGTGGTCGCCCTGGCCTTCTTCGCCTCGACCGCCGGGCAGCTGGCCGTCGGGCGCGTAGGGGTGGAGCGCTCGCTGCCGCTGGGGTGCGCCGTGCTCCTCGCCGGGCTGGCGTTGCTCGCGGGCGCACTGTGGTGGGACCTGCTGCTGTTGGTGGTGCTGAGCGCCCTCGTCGGCGGACTCGGGCAGGGGCTCGCCTTCCGCGGGGCACTGTCCGCGGTGGCCGGGGCGTCTCCCGCGGACCAGCGGGCAGCCGTGATCTCCACGCTGTTCCTGGTGGCGTACACGGGCATCTCGCTGCCCGTGATCGGAGTGGGCGTACTGGAGGGCCCCCTCGGGCTGGAGGGCGCGGGCCTGGTGTTCATCGCCTGCATGGCGGTGCTCGTCGTGTGCGCGGCCGGCTACCTGCTCAGGCGCCCGGCGCGGGCCGCCGCGAACTGAGCACGCGGGACCGGCCGGCCCGGCGGCCGCCCGGCCGGCCGCGCGCGGGCCGCGGAGGACTCACGCGCTGCCGGCGGCCGTGGGGTACGCCACCTCGGCGATGGTGTTCGGGACCGGGACCGGGCCCGGGACCGGGACCGCCCACTGGCGGTCCTGTTCGAAGGTGCGGAGCAGGTCCGCCGCGACGCTCACCGCGATCGTGGCGGGCTCCTTGCCCGTGATCTCGGTCAATCCGATCGGGGTCGTGATCCGGTCGATGGTGCCGGCGTCGTGACCGCCCTCGGTGGCCAGCCGCTGCCGGAACCGCGCCCACTTCGCGGACGAGCCGATCAGCCCGATCGAGCCGAGACCGGGGGTGCGCAGCGCGGCGTCGCACAGCGCGGCGTCCTCGGCGTGGTCGTGCGTCATGATCAGGACGTGGGTGCCGGGCGGCAGCTCCCCGAGCACCGTCTCCGGCAGCAGCGGGGTGTGGTGGACGTGGACCTGTGCCACCGCGTCGACAAGCACACCGAGCCGTTCGCCGGTGAGCATGTCGGGGCGGCTGTCGACGAGGTGCAGGTCCAGGTCCTGGCGGGCCAGGATGCGCGCCAGTTCCAGCCCGACGTGCCCGACGCCGAAGACGGCCACCGCCTGGACCACCGGCAGCGGTTCGAGCAGCACGGTGACGGCTCCGCCGCAGCACTGCACGCCGTGCCGGCTGGTGACCTTGTCGTTCAGCGCGAACTCCATCAGCTCCGGCTCGGGATCGGCCGCGCCGCTCAGCTCGCGCGCCCGGTCGATGGCGACGGCCTCGATGTTGCCCCCGCCGATCGACCCCCAGGTCTCGGTCCGTCCGACGACGAGCTTGGCACCGGCCCGCCGGGGCGCGTGGCCGCGCACGGTCGCGACGGTCACGAGCACGCCGGCTTCCCGGCGTGCCCGCAACCGCGCGACCGCGGCGACCCAGCTCATGTCAGACATTGCTCAAGGCGCTTGCATCGGCAGCGACACCGGTATCCGCATCCGCGAGGGCCCCGCCGCCTTCGGTTGCCCGCCCGTCGCGGAGCGCACCGCCCTTGCGGACCCCTTCGATCGCCCAGTACACCGCCTCCGGCGTGGCCGGCGAGGCCAGCTCCACGCTGATTCCGGCGGGCCCGAACTCCGCGGCCGCCTGGCGCAAGGCTTCCCGCACCGAGAAGGCCAGCATCAGCGGGGGTTCACCGACCGCCTTGGACCCGTAGACGGCGCCCTCCTCGGTGGCGTTCTCCATCAGTCTGACGTTGAACTCCTCGGGCATCTCAGAGAAGCTCGGCAGCTTGTAGGTGCTCGCGGCCTGGGTCAGCAGGCGGCCGCGGTTCGGGCCGTCCCCGGAGTCCCAGCGCATGTCCTCCAGCGTCAGCCAGCCCGCGCCCTGGACGAAGCCGCCCTCGACCTGACCGATGTCGATCATCGGGGAGAGGCTGTCGCCGACATCGTGGACGATGTCCACCCGCCGGATCCGGTACGCGCCGGTGAAGCCGTCCACTTCCACCTCGGTCGCGGCGGCCCCGTAGGAGAAGTACTTGAACGGCGAGCCGTGGAACGCCTTCGCGTCCCAATGCAGGCCCTCGGTCCGGTAGAAACCGGCCGCCGAGAGCTGGACCCGCTGGAAGTACGCGGTGCGCACCAGGTCGTCCCAGGCCAGCTCCTTGTCGACGCCCAGGGCGCGCGCGACGCCCTCGACGATGCGCACGTCCGAGGCGTTCGTACCCAGCTGCGTGCCGGCCACCTGGAGCAGCCGCTCGCGGATCTGCTCGCAGGCGTTCTTCACCGCCGCGCCGTTGAGGTCCGCCCCCGCACTGGCGGCGGTCGCCGAGGTGTTGGGCACCTTGTCGGTGCGCGTCGGGGCCAGCCGTACCTTGTGCAGCGGGATGCCCAGCGTGGTCGCGGCCACCTGCAGCATCTTGGTGTGCAGGCCCTGCCCCATCTCGGTGCCGCCGTGGTTGATCAGGACGGAGCCGTCCTTGTAGACCAGCACCAGCGCACCGGCCTGGTTGAAGGCGGTGAGGTTGAAGGAGATGCCGAACTTGATCCCGGTCATCGCGAGCGCCCGCTTGGTGTTCGGGTGCGCGGCGTTGAAGGCCGCGATCTCCCGCCGGCGCTCTGCCAGGGCGGCGTCGTCCCGGACCTGCTGCCAGATGACGGAGATCCGCTCGGGGTGGGGGACGGGCTGCCCGTACGGCGTCGACTGGCCCTGCCGGTAGAAGTTGCGCTCGCGCAGCTCCATCGGATCCAGGCCGAGCAGCGGCGCGCACCGGCCCATGATGTCCTCGATCACCAGCATGCCCTGGGGTCCGCCGAAGCCGCGGAAGGCCGTGTTGGAGACCTTGTTGGTCTTGGCGATGCGGCCGGCGATGCGCGCGTTGGGAATCCAGTAGGTGTTGTCGATGTGGCACAGCGCGCGGGCCACCACGGGCTCGGACAGGTCCAGGCTCCAGCCGCCGTCGGCGGTCAGGGTGGCGTCCAGGGCCTGGATGCGGCCCTCGGCGTCGAAGCCGATCTTCCACGTGGCGTGGAACCCGTGGCGCTTGCCGGACATGGTCAGGTCCTGGGTCCGGTTGAGCCGTACCCGGACCGGTCGGCCGGTGAGCTTGGCGCCGAGCGCCGCGACGGCCGCGAACCCGTGCGGCTGCATCTCCTTGCCGCCGAAGCCGCCGCCCATCCGCAGGCACTGCACCGTCACCTCGTGGCTGTGCAGGCCGAGTACGTGGGCGACGATCTCCTGCGTCTCCGAGGGGTGCTGGGTGCTGCTCTGGACGAACATCTGCCCGTTCTCGTCCAGGAGGGCGAGCGCCGCGTGCGTCTCGAGATAGAAGTGCTCCTGGTCGGAGAACTGGAACTCCCCGGTGAACACGTGCGCGGAGTCCTCGAAACCGGCGTCGACGTCACCGGTCACCATCATGGGCCGGGCGCCGTGGAAGCTCTCGGTCTCGATCGCCTCCCGCAAGGTGATCACGGAGGGCTCTTCGTCGAGTTCCACCTCGACGGCCGCCGCACCGAGCCGGGCCGCCTCCACGGTCTCGCCCAGGACCCAGGCCACCGCGTGGCCGTGGAACATGACCGTGTCGGGGAACACCGGTTCGTCGTGCTTCATCCCCGCGTCGTTGACTCCGGGCACGTCGGCCCCGGTCAGTACGCGGACCACACCGGGCACGGCGAGCGCCGGCTCGGTGCGCAGCGCCGTGATCCTGCCGTGGGCCTTCATGACCTGGACCGGGTAGGCGTGCAGGACGTCCTTGGTGCGGTGGACCAGGTCGTCGGTGTAGAGCGCCGCACCGGTGACGTGCAGGTTCGCACTCTCGTGCGGCATCGACAGACCGACGACGGGCTTTTCGGGACGCTCGGACAACTGGCTCATGACGACACCGCCTCGGTGGTTTGCGCGTACAGCTTGTTCAGGCTCTGGCCGAGCATCGCGGAGCGGTAGAGGGCGCTGGCGCGGTGGTCGTCCATCGGGGTGCCCTCGGCCCGCAGGACCCGGGCCGCGGCCTCGACGGTCTCCGCCGTCCACGCCTTGCCCTCCAGGGCCGCCTCGGTGGAGAGGGCGCGGATCGGGGTGGCGGCCACGCCGCCCAGGCCGATGCGCGCCTTGCGGACGATCCCGTCCTCGATGTCGAGCGCGAAGGCGACCGCCACGCTGGAGATGTCGTCGAAGCGGCGCTTGGCGATCTTGTGGAAGGCCGTGACGGGCGACAGCGGCAGCGGGATGCGCACCGCGCGGATCAGCTCGCCGGGACGGCGCACGCTCTGCCGGTAGCCGGTGAAGTAGTCGGCCAGGGGGACCTCGCGCTCACCGTCGGCGCCGGCCAGCAGCAGCGAGGCCTCCAGCGCGAGCAGCACCGGCGGGCTGTCCCCGATGGGGGAGCCGGTACCCAGATTGCCGCCGAGGGTCGCACTGTTGCGGATGAGCCGGGACGCGAACTGCGGGAACAGCTCGGCCAGGAGCGGGACGCTGCCGTCGAGACGGCGTTCGATCTCGGTGAGCGTCTGCGCCGCTCCGATCTCGATGTGATCCGACTCGACGCGCAGCTCCCGCAGTTCGGGCAGCCGGTCGACCGCGACCACGCAAGTCGCGCGGCGGGACCGGATGTTCACCTCCACGCCCCAGTCGGTACTGCCCGCGACCACCACGGCCTCGGGCCGCTCGCTCAGCAGCCGCACCGTCTCCGCGAGGGTGCCAGGCCGCAGGAACTCGCTGTCTTCCCGGGTGTATTCGGTGGCAGCGGCTTCGGGCGGTGACTGCTCGCGACGCTGCGCCAGCACGTCGTCCTCGGCGGGCGAACCGACGGCGAACGCGGCATCGCGGATGGGGCGGTAGCCGGTGCAGCGGCACAGGTTTCCGCTCAGCGCGTGCAGATCGAAACCGTTCGGGCCGTGCTCGGAGTCGGTGTCTTCGGTGGAATCCGAGGCCGGTCCGGCGGCCGGGTCCGCGTGTGCGCAGCGGTCGGGCCGATAGTACTCGGAGGCCATGCTGCAGATGAACCCCGGTGTGCAGTAACCGCATTGGGAGCCGCCGCGGACGGCCATCTCCTCCTGCACCGGGTGCAGCGCGGTGGGTACGCCGGCTTCGTCGACGGTGGCGAGACCTTCGGAGGTGATGACCTCCTGACCGTCGAGCGCCAGGGCCGGAACCAGGCAGGCGTTGACCGCCACCCAGTCCGTGGGCTTGTGCACGCCCGGCCGGGCCACGAGCACCGAACAGGCGCCGCATTCGCCTTCGGCGCAGCCCTCTTTGGTGCCCGTGAGGCCGCGGTCGCGCAGGAAGTCCAGCACCGTGGTGTGGGCTGCGGCCGGAGCGATCGGTGTTTCTTTCCCGTTGACCGTGATCCGCGCCGCTACCACGGTACGTCCTCGTTTCGGGGCGCGGTCGATCGGACTGTCCTAGTCGCCATGGCAGGAGCTTTCTCGTTCAGTGGCCGCAGCTCGATGTTCCGGAGCGCGGCGAATCGGCACGCAAGGAGGCGCCGTAAGTGGTGACAGAGTGATGGAAAAGTTCCGGGGCCGCGATCGGGCACGCCGGAAGGGGGCTGTTCAGCAGCCGTGTGCTACGCGACCCGGAGCCCAGGCGATCTGGTGTGCGAGACGAAGCGGTACGGAGATGGTCGACATCCGGCTTCGCCTCCTTCCAGTGGCTCTCGAGTTGGTGCGGTCGAAGTTACGTGCCGAAGGTTGATCGGTCAAGAACCATTGAGGGCGAATCCGTGAAGGCCGCCGTTCGAACAGGGTGCTCCTTCGTACGCGGAACCAGTGGCATAGTCGCGGTAGGGCAGCGGCGTACGGCCGTGGACGAGCAGGCGGGGGCGGGCAAGTGGCTGTGAACACAGGGGCGTTCGAGGAGATCACCACCGAGGGGGAGCTGCGCGAGCTCCTCGGCGAGCCGAGCGCGGTGGCCCTGGGCAAGGAGCGTCGGACCCTCCATGAGCACCACGTGCAGTGGCTCGCACGCTCCCCGCTCTGCCTGATCTCCACCTCCGCCGCCGACGGCACCTGCGACGTCTCGCCCAAGGGCGACCCGGCCGGCTTCGCCAAGGTCCTGGACGACACCACCCTCGTGATCCCGGACCGTCCCGGGAACCGCCGTGCGGACGGCTTCCGCAACATCCTCGCCAACCCCCACGTCGGTCTGCTCTTCCTGATCCCGGGCCGCGGAGACTCCCTCCGCATCAACGGCCGGGCCCGGCTGCTGCGCGACGCGCCCTTCTTCGACGACCTGATCGTCAAGGGACACCGGCCCACGCTCGCCCTGCACGTCGAGGTCGAACAGGTCTACTTCCACTGCTCCAGGGCCTTCGTGCGCTCCGCCCTGTGGAAGCCGGAGACCTGGAACCCGGAAGCCGCACCTTCCCGGGCGAGGATCTCCAAGAGCCTGGAGCGCACGCACGAGTCCCTGGAGTCGCTGGAGCACTACTACGGGCCCTCGTACGACGAGAAGGACATGTACGTCTGACCGGACGGACCGGACCGATCAGCCCCGCCCGGTTTTCCAGCCGCGGGGTGGGGATCGGTACGACGGAGCCCCTCGCTCGCCGAACACCGCGATCGGCGAGCAGGGGGCTTCCTTCACCACGCCCCCTGCGACAGCGAGAGCCGCAAGCAGCCCAGGGAGCGGGTGTCCGCACTCAGCGAACGCACAGTGAATCATTGAAGAGGTAAATCTGCCAGTAGGACCTGCACCTGCAAGCGCTGCGGCCCTGATTGCCTGGTAGGCACCTTGCGGGCGTTCGGTGCGCCGGGTCGTACTCCGGCAACACGGAGCCGCGAACACGTCAGGGCCGTACGCCCCCGGCCGGAAATCATCGGTCCGCCAAACAAACCCCGTGCGGTACAGGATCACCAGAACGAAGCAACGGCAACGTTTTTGCGCGGTCGGCAGGGGATCTCCGCCGTTACGGTTCCCCGGGATCTGGACGGACGCCCAGACGTTCGCCTTCCTTTCCCCGCTGATGAAGGAGAGCTCGACCGATGACTGTTGACACCAGCCCGGAAGCACAGCTGGATCCGCCCAAGCAGTCCAGCCTGGGCACGTCGGCCGCCCGCAACCTTGCCACCACGACCAAGTCCGCCCCGCAGATGCAGGAGATCACCTCCCGCTGGCTGCTGAGGATGCTGCCCTGGGTGGAGACCAAGGGCGGCGCCTACCGGGTGAACCGCCGGCTGAGCTACACCGTCGGCGACGGGAGCATCGAGTTCGTCCAGGACGGTGCCCGCGTCCAGGTGATCCCGCGCGAACTCGGCGAACTGGCCCTGCTGCGCGGTTTCGAGGACGAAGAAGTGCTGGCGGCGATCGCCGGCCGCTGCGTCCAGCGCGATTTCCGTGCCGGTGAGGTGCTGGTCGAGCGGGGCGCTCCCGCCGAGCAGATCCACATGATCGCCCACGGCCGGATCAGCCAGACCTCCGCGGGCAAGTACGGCGACGAGATCTCCGTCGCGGTACTCGCCGACGGCGACCGGTTCGGCGAGAACGCCCTGCTGGACTCCGACGCCCGGTGGGACTACACCGCCACCGCCGAGACCCCCGGCACGCTCCTCACGCTCTCCCGCGCCGACTTCGCCGGAATCCTGTCCTCGGCGCCGCACCTCCAGGAGCACATCCAGCGGTTCAGCTCGCTGCCCCTGCAGCGGCAGAACAAGCACGGCGAGGCCGAGATCGCCATGTCGGCCGGCCACACCGGCGAGGCCGACCTGCCCGGCACCTTCGTGGACTACGAATCGAAGCCGCGCGAGTACGAACTCTCCATCGCCCAGACCGTCCTGCGGGTCCACACGAGGGTCGCCGACCTCTACAACGGCCCGATGAACCAGACCGAAGAGCAACTCCGGCTCACCATCGAGGCGTTGCGCGAACGCCAGGAACACGAACTGGTGAACAACCGGGAGTTCGGCCTGCTCCACAACGCCGCCTTCAAGCAGCGGATCCAGACCCACTCCGGCCCGCCCACCCCGGACGACATGGACGAGCTGCTCTGCCGCCGCCGCGGCACCAAGCTCTTCCTCGCCCACCCCCGCACGATCGCGGCGATCGGCCGCGAGATGAACGCCCGCGGGCTCTACCCGGACCACGTGGACGTGGGCGGACAGCAGGTCCCGGCCTGGCGCGGGGTCCCGATCCTGCCGTGCAACAAGATCCCCATCACCAAGGAGAACACCAGCTCGATCCTCGCCATGCGCACCGGCGAGGACAACCAGGGCGTCATCGGACTGCGCCAGACCGGCCTGCCGGAGGAGTACGAGCCGGGCCTCTCGGTCCGCTTCATGGGCATCGACGAGAAGTCGATCATCTCCTACCTCGTCACCACCTACTACTCCGCCGCGATCCTGGTGCCCGACGCCCTCGGCGTCCTGGAGAACGTCCAGATCGCGCGCCGCAGCGACTGACCGGCCGGAGGACCCGTACGACGACAGCCCGGACCCTCCCGGGCAGGCCGAGCGCGCCCGGGATCCGGGACAGACCACCCACCTCACCAAGGAGTCACGGATGCCCGAGCCCGGGCCTTCCCCTCTGCAGTCGGGCCTGCCCGGCGCCGCTGCCCAGTTCGGGGCCCACGTCCTCGGCAGCGCCCAGGCCCACGCGTCCCGCGGGCTGCCGGCCGGGCCCGCAGTACCCGGCCGGCCCGCAGCGCCGAGCGGGCCCCCAGTGTCGAGCCGGCCCGCAGTGTCGAGCGGGCCCGTAGCAGCGAGCGGGCCCGTAGCGCCGAGCAGGCCCGTAGCGCCGAGCAGGCCCGTAGTGCCCGGCCCGCCCGGCCTGCCGGGCACGTCCGTCCGGTCGGCATCCGCCGCCGCGCCCGCCCCACCCGTCCCGCCCGCCCCGAGCCCAGCCCTGCAACGGCTCCTGGGCGGGCCCAGCGGCCTGGGCACGGCGGGCCTGCACCCTG
>NZ_JBHVYI010000042.1:35682-71813 GCF_042880975.1 Streptomyces sp. NPDC058289 | reverse complement strand
TTCGGGGGTTTGGGGGGCGGGCTTGGGGTGGACCGGGGCCACGGGTTGGGGGGGGGGGCCCGGGGGGGGGGCGGGGGTCGGGGGCCCGGACACCCCGAGCCCGGTCCCGATCCCCGGGACACCCCCTGACGCTCACCCCCGCCTCAGGACGCGGGAGGCTCCCGCCGCGACCGTCGTGGCCAGGATCCAGCCCAGGATGACCAGGGCCGCCGTGCCCCACTGCCAGGGGCCCCGCAGAATCCACTGGTCCTGCTGGCCGAGGTCGATCACCGGGAGCAGCAGGTCCAGCGCGAACAGCACCGGGTTCCAGTCGGGGTGCTCCTCCGCCTTGAGCGGCGGCGGCTTCCCGTGCACCGCGAAGAGCACCGCTCCGGCCGCCCATAGCACGCCCATCCACAGCGCCGCCCGCCCCGGCCGGTAGCCGTAGACCACCGTCCAGTCCTGGAGGTACCCCCACGCGCGCAGCGCCGGCGGCAGCGTCGACCGCCGGCGCCGCTGTTTGGCCAGCAGCACCTCGCGGGCGTCCGCGTCCTCCCCGGAGGCCCGCAGGACCGCGGCGAGCCGCTCGTACGGTTCCGGGGAGTACTCGGGGGTGGCCGCCTCGACCCACTCCAGCCGGCGGGCCGTCGGGAAGAGGCCCCGGGGTGCGAGGTTCTCGTAGGCGAAGCCCTCGATGGACAGCAGGCCCGGGCGGGCCGGCCAGCTCGTGGCCGTGTCCACGAGCTTGACCACCTGCGAGCCCGACAGCACCACCCGGCCCCGCTCCGGGCGCTCGCCCACGAACCGCAGCTCCGGGGTGTGGATGCGGCGCAGCGAGACCTCCTGGTCCTCCGTGAGGGTGAACCGGGCCCCGTAGAAGTCCACGGCGTCCCCGAAGCGGCCGTCGTCCAGCCGCAGGCCGCCCCGGCACTCGAAGTGCTGCGCGGGCTCGCCCCGCAGCGGGGTGTAGCCCTGCCCGTAGGGGGGAGTGGAGGAACCGGAGTCGCCCGCGGTGTAGTCCAGGGCGATGGAGGTCAGGTAGAGGGTGCGCTCGACGGTGAGCTGCGGGGCGTTCAGCGCCCGCTTCCCGGCCGGATTGCTCAGGCGGGCCCCGCGCAGGCTCATCGACACGCCGACCTTGGCTCCGCGCAGGCTCAGCTCCCCGTACGTCTGGAGCAGCTCGCCCTGGAAGTCCTGCGCGACCGACAGTCCGTCGGCGGCCAGCGCCCGCCCCTTGCCGTCGCGCCGCACCACCGCCTCGCTGATCAGCAGGTCGGTGCCGATCTGCGCGTCGGTCAGCCGGATCCCGCGCGCCACCCGGCAGCGCGGCAGGTGCAGGTCGCCCTCCGTCTGCAGACGGGCCGCGTCCAGCCGGGGCATCGCGCAGTTGACCAGGCGCAGCGTGCCGAAGCGGGTCTCCGAGAGCTGCACCTCGCCGTCGAAGCGGCAGGACTGGAGCTCCACGTACGGGGTGACCGTGCCCCCGGACAGGTCGAGCCGGCCGGTGATCCGCACGCCGCGCAGCTTCAGGGAGGCCACCCGGCCCCGCACCGGGCCCGGACCGTGGAGCAGCAGCAGGGCCACCATCGCCGCGCGGACACTGCGCTCCGGGCCCCAGACCCGGTCGGCGTGCGGATCGTCCCGTTCGGCGGTGCGGGTGCTGAGATCGCAGACGCTGCCGGTCCGGTACGCGTCCCACATGAGCCGTTCGGGGCCGGTGAGATCGTCCGGTTCCCCGTCCGGGCGTGCTTCGGCCATGGCGGCCCCCCTCCGCTCGTCCGCGCGGACGACACCGCGCGGCCCCTCCCGCTCGTTCGCGCGGACGAGCCGCGCTTACCCGCACGCTAGAGGGCCGCTGTGACATCGGGAAACGTCCGTGGCCTGTATCAGCCAGTGATACGGAGGAACGGTGCCGCGAGGCGGTCTGAGAGAATTGGCAGGTGATCTCTCGTATCGACCTGCGCGGCGACACCCTCCCCGAGGGTGGCGCCCTGCGCGATCTGCTGCCCCGTGCCGAGTTCGACGTAGAAGCCGCCCTGGAGAAGGTGCGGCCCATCTGCGAGGACGTCCACCATCGTGGGACGGCGGCGCTGATCGAGTACGCGCAGAAGTTCGACGGGGTCGAGCTCGAGCAGGTCAGGGTGCCTGCCGAGGCGCTCAAGACCGCCCTGGAGCAGCTCGACCCGGCCGTCCGCGCCGCCCTGGAGGAGTCGATCCGGCGCGCCCGGATCGTGCACCGCAACCAGCGCCGCTCCGAGCACACCACCCAGGTGGTCCCCGGCGGAACGGTGACCGAGAAGTGGGTTCCGGTCGAGCGCGTGGGGCTGTACGCCCCGGGCGGCCGCTCCGTGTACCCGTCCTCCGTCGTCATGAACGTGGTCCCGGCCCAGGAGGCGGGCGTCGAGTCCATCGCGCTCGCGTCGCCGCCGCAGAAGGAGTTCGGGGGCCTGCCGCACCCGACGATCCTGGCCGCCTGCGCGCTGCTCGGCGTCGACGAGGTGTACGCCGCGGGCGGTGCCCAGGCCGTCGCGATGTTCGCGTACGGCACCGAGGAGTGCGCCCCCGCGAACATGGTGACCGGCCCCGGCAACATCTGGGTCGCCGCCGCCAAGCGCTACTTCACCGGCAAGATCGGCATCGACACCGAGGCCGGCCCGACCGAGATCGCGGTCCTCGCGGACTCCACGGCCGACCCGGTGCACGTCGCCGCCGACCTGATCAGCCAGGCCGAACACGACCCGCTGGCCGCAGCCGTCCTCGTCACGGACTCCGCGGAGCTCGCGGCCGCCGTCGAGAAGGAGCTGGAGCCGCAGGTCGCGGCCACCAAGCACATCGAAGACCGGATCAAGCCCGCGCTGGCCGGCCGCCAGTCCGCGATCGTGCTGGTGGACAGCCTGGAGGACGGCCTCAAGGTCGTCGACGCGTATGGCGCCGAGCACCTGGAGATCCAGACCGCCGACGCGGCCGCCTGGGCCGCCCGCGTGCGCAACGCCGGAGCGATCTTCGTCGGCCCGTGGTCCCCGGTCTCGCTCGGCGACTACTGCGCCGGCTCCAACCACGTGCTGCCCACCGGCGGCTGCGCCTGCCACTCCTCGGGCCTGTCCGTCCAGTCCTTCCTGCGCGGCATCCACATCGTCGACTACACGCGCGACGCCCTCGCCGAGGTCACCCACCACGTGGTGACCCTCGCCGAGGCCGAGGACCTGCCCGCGCACGGCGCGGCTCTGAAGGCACGATTCGGGTGGAAGGTTCCGCAGGCATGACCGGCACGACCGACAGCACGGACGGCGCGGCCGTCATCGGCATCGACGACCTCCCCATCCGGGACGAGCTCCGCGGCAAGACCCCGTACGGCGCCCCGCAGCTGGACGTGCCCGTCCAGCTCAACACCAACGAGAACCCGTACGGCCTGCCCGAGGCGCTCGTCGCGCGCATCGCCGAGCGGGTCGCCGAGGCCGCCCGCACCCTCAACCGGTACCCCGACCGGGACGCGGTCGAGCTGCGCACCGAGCTGGCCGCCTACCTCACCCGCACCGGCAAGCACCCGGTCGCCCGGGAGAACGTATGGGCAGCCAACGGCTCCAACGAGGTCCTCCAGCAGCTGCTGCAGACCTTCGGCGGGCCCGGCCGCACCGCGATCGGCTTCGAGCCCTCGTACTCGATGCACGCGCTGATCGCGCGCGGCACCGGGACCGACTGGATCTCCGGTCCGCGCAACGAGGACTTCACCATCGACGTGGAGACGGCCGAGCAGGCGATCGCCGAGCACGCCCCCGACGTCGTCTTCATCACCTCGCCCAACAACCCCACGGGCACCGCGGTCGGGGCGGAGACGGTCCTGGCCCTCTACGAGGCCGCGCAGGCGGCCAAGCCGTCCCTGGTCGTCGTGGACGAGGCCTACGTGGAGTTCAGCCACCGGGACTCGCTGCTGCCGCTGATCGAGGGCCGCCCGAACCTGGTGGTCTCCCGGACCATGTCCAAGGCCTTCGGCGCCGCCGGGCTGCGCCTCGGCTACCTGGCCGCGCACCCGGCCGTGGTCGACGCCGTACAGCTCGTACGCCTGCCGTACCACCTGTCGGCCGTCACCCAGGCGACCGCGCTGGCCGCCCTGGAGTTCACCGACACCCTGCTCGGCTACGTCGAGCAGCTCAAGGCCGAGCGGGACCGCCTGGTCACCGAGCTGCGGGGGATCGGCTTCGAGGTCACCGACTCCGACTCGAACTTCGTACAGTTCGGCCGGTTCGAAAACTCCCACACCGCCTGGCAGAAGATCCTCGACCAGGGCGTCCTGGTCCGGGACAACGGCGTACCGGGATGGCTGCGGGTCACCGCGGGCACCCCGGCCGAGAACGACGCGTTCCTGGAAGCGGTTCGCGCACTGAAGAAGGAGCAGCACGCATGAGCCGCATCGGACGGGTCGAACGGACCACGAAGGAGACCTCGGTCCTCGTCGAGATAAACCTCGACGGCACCGGCAAGGTCGACGTCTCGACGGGCGTGGGCTTCTACGACCACATGCTCGACCAGCTCGGCCGCCACGGCCTCTTCGACCTCACCGTCAAGACCGAGGGCGACCTCCACATCGACAGCCACCACACCATCGAAGACAGCGCGCTCGCGCTCGGCGCCGCCTTCAAGCAGGCCCTCGGCGACAAGGTCGGCATCTACCGGTTCGGCAACTGCACCGTGCCGCTCGACGAGTCCCTCGCCCAGGTGACCGTCGACCTGTCGGGCCGCCCCTACCTCGTGCACACCGAGCCCGAGAACATGGCGCCGATGATCGGCTCGTACGACACGACGATGACCCGACACATCTTCGAGTCCTTCGTCGCGCAGGCCCAGATCGCCCTGCACATCCACGTGCCGTACGGCCGCAACGCCCACCACATCGTGGAGTGCCAGTTCAAGGCGCTGGCCCGGGCCCTGCGCTACGCCGCCGAGTTCGACCCGCGCGCCGCCGGGATCCTGCCCTCCACGAAGGGCGCCCTCTAGCGTGAACGGGCTCAACACGATCCTGATCGTCCTCGGCCTGTTCCTGGCCGGCGGCGTCTACTCCTTCAAGAAGCAGGAGATGCCGGCCTCGGTCATCGTCCTGCTCGCCATCGGCTCCGTGATGTGCCTGGTCGCCGGAGTGCTGCGGATCCAGGGAATTTGGGAGTGAGCACCATACGCCCCTCATCTGGCAAAAGGGCCACGAAGAAGGTCGTGGTCTTCGACTACGGCTTCGGCAACGTCCGCTCCGCCGAGCGCGCCCTCGCGCGCGCCGGCGCGGACGTGGAGATCACCCGCGACTACGACAAGGCCATGGACGCCGACGGACTCCTCGTCCCCGGTGTCGGCGCGTTCTCCGCCTGCATGCAGGGGCTCAAGGAAGCGCGCGGCGACTGGATCATCGGCCGCCGGCTCTCCGGCGGCCGCCCGGTCATGGGCATCTGCGTCGGCATGCAGATCCTCTTCGAGCGCGGCATCGAGCACGGCGTGGAGACCGAGGGACTGGACGAGTGGCCCGGCACGGTCGGCCCGCTCCAGGCCCCGATCGTCCCCCACATGGGCTGGAACACCGTGGACGCGCCGGCCGACAGCCAGGCCTTCGCCGGCCTGGACGAGGACGCCCGCTTCTACTTCGTGCACTCCTACGCGGCCCACGACTGGTCGCTGGAAGTCACCAACCCGCTGATCAAGGCCCCCAAGGTCACCTGGGCCACGCACGGCGAGCGGTTCGTCGCGGCGGTGGAGAACGGGGCCCTGTGGGCCACCCAGTTCCACCCCGAGAAGTCCGGGGACGCCGGCGCCCAGCTCCTCACCAACTGGATCGAGACCCTGTGATGACGACGTCGAAGAAGCTCGAACTGCTCCCCGCCGTCGACGTCCGCGACGGCCAGGCCGTCCGCCTCGTGCACGGCGTGTCCGGCAGCGAGACCTCCTACGGCTCCCCGCTCCAGGCCGCCCTGGCCTGGCAGTCGGCCGGAGCCGAATGGCTGCACCTGGTCGACCTGGACGCCGCCTTCGGCACCGGTGACAACCGAGCGCTCGTCGCCGAGATCACCGGCGCCATGGACATCAAGGTCGAACTGTCCGGCGGCATCCGCGACGACGCCACGCTCGCCGCGGCCCTCGCCACCGGCTGCACCCGCGTCAACCTCGGCACCGCCGTCCTGGAGAGCCCCGAGTGGGCCGCCAAGGCCATCGCCGAGCACGGCGACAAGATCGCGATCGGCCTCGACGTGCGCGGCACCACCCTCAAGGGCCGCGGCTGGACCAGCGAGGGCGGGGACCTCTACGAGACCCTCGCGCGCCTGGACTCCGAAGGCTGCGCCCGGTACGTCGTCACCGACATCGGCAAGGACGGCACCCTCACCGGCCCCAACCTGGAGCTGCTGAAGAACGTCTGCGCCGCCACCGACCGGCCCGTCGTCGCCTCCGGCGGCATCTCCTCCCTCGACGACCTGCGCGCACTGGCCGGGCTCGTCCCGGCCGGCGTCGAGGGCGCCATCGTGGGCAAGGCCCTGTACGCCAAGGCGTTCACGCTCGAAGAAGCCCTGAAGGTGGTCTCCGCATGAGTTCCGAGAACAGCTCCACGAACCCTTTTGAGGGCCGACGCATCTCTTCCGGCGGCGCCTACGAGGACGTACTCGGCTACTCCCGTGCCGTCCAGCTCCCCAACGGGCTGGTCCTGGTCTCCGGCTGCACCGGGGCCGACGCGGGCGGCCCGTACGACCAGACGATGAAGGCCTTCGACGTGGCCTTCAAGGCGCTGGAGCAGGCCGGGCTCGGCCCCGAGCACGTGGTCCGCACCCGCCTCTACCTCACGCACGCCCGCGACGTGGACGAGGTCGGCCGCGCCCACAGCGAGCTCTTCGACAAGATCCGCCCCGCCTCGACGCTGATCATCGTCAACGGGTTCGTGGACCCGAGCATGGTCGTCGAGGTGGAGGTCGAGGCCTTCGGCCCCGTCGGGGGAGGCTCGGCATGACCCTCGCCGTACGGGTGATCCCCTGCCTGGACGTGGACAACGGCCGCGTGGTCAAGGGCGTCAACTTCCAGAACCTGCGCGACGCCGGCGACCCGGTCGAGATGGCCAAGCTCTACGACGCCGAAGGCGCCGACGAGCTGACCTTCCTCGACATCACCGCCTCCTCCGGGAACCGGGAGACCACCTACGACGTGGTGCGCCGCACCGCCGAGCAGGTCTTCATCCCGCTGACCGTGGGCGGCGGCGTCCGCACCGCGGACGACGTGGACAAGCTGCTGCGGGCCGGCGCCGACAAGGTCGGCGTGAACACCGCCGCCATCGCCCGGCCCGAGCTCATCCAGGAGATCGCGGAGCGGTTCGGCCGGCAGGTGCTCGTCCTGTCCGTCGACGCGCGCCGCACCGCCTCCGGCTCCTTCGAGGTGACCACCCACGGCGGCCGGCAGAGCGCCGGCATCGACGCCGTCGAGTGGGCGCACCGGGCGGCCGAGCTGGGCGCCGGGGAAATCCTTTTGAACTCGATGGACGCGGACGGTACCAAGGACGGCTACGACACCGAGATGATCGCGGCCGTGCGCAAGCACGTCACGGTCCCGGTGATCGCCTCGGGCGGCGCGGGCAAGCTCGCGCACTTCCCGCCGGCGATCGCGGCGGGCGCCGACGCAGTGCTCGCGGCGTCGGTGTTCCACTTCGGAGACCTGCGCATCGGCCAGGTCAAGGACGCGCTGAGGGAAGCGGGCCACCCGGTCCGCTGAGGCCGGCTTGTGCCCGTGGGGGGCTCGCAGTGAACGGGAACGTCTGGCGGGACGCCAATGTCCTGCGGTGGCTGGCCGCCTACGGGGCTTCGCTCGTCGGGGACGGGGTCTACTTCCTCGCCCTCGGCTGGGCGGCGGCCCAGACGGCCGGCCCGGCCGAGGTCGGCCTGGTGATGGCGGTCGGCGCGATACCGAGGGCGCTGCTCATGCTGGGCGGCGGGGTGGTCGCCGACCGCTTCGGGCCCCGGCTGGTGGTCATCTCCTCCGACGCGGTGCGGTGCGGTGTCGTCCTGGGACTGGCTCTCGTTCTGGCCCTCGGCTCCCCGGGCCTGTGGGTCCTGGTGCTCGTCGCGCTGGTCTTCGGCATCGTGGACGCGCTGTTCATGCCGGCCGTCGGGGCGCTGCCGCCACGGATCGCGGGGCCCGGGCAGCTGGTACGGGTCCAGGGGATGCGCAGCCTCGCGGAACGCGTCGGGCACACCGCCGGGCCGCCGGTGGCGGGGCTCGCGATGGGACTGGGCGGGCCGGCGTCGGCCTTCGCGGTGGCGTCGGTGCTGTTCGGGGTCTCGCTGGTGCTGCTGGTGGCGGTACGGATCGCTCCGCTGCCGGCTCCGGCCGCCGGCGCGGTGCCGGCTTCCGCTTCCGCTTCCGAGAGCCCTTGGAGGCAGCTCCGCTCGGGGCTCGGCTACATCCGGCGGCACGGGCTGATCGGACCCCTGATGCTGTCGGGGGCACTGAGTCAGCTGGGCACGTCCGCGCCGATGACGCTGGGGCTGATCCTGGTCTCCGAGGAGCGCGGCTGGGGGCCGGGCGGGGTCGGCTGGATCATCGGCGGGATGGGTGTGGGCGCGGCGTCGAGCGCGCTGGTGCTCACCCTGATCCCGAGGTTCCCCCGGGCCGGGGCGGTCCAGAACCTCACCCTGATCATCGGCTCCGCGGGCATCGGCGGCCTCGTGCTGGCGCCGAGCCTGCCGGTGGCGGTGGGGCTGGCCGTGCTGACGGGGCTGGTCTGCGGGATCTGTGGCGGCCTGGCCGTCGCCCTCATCCAGACGGCCACGGATCCCTCGTACCTGGGGCGGGTCAGCTCCGTGATGGCCTTCACGGCGGTCGGCCTGGCCCCGCTGGCCTATCCCGCCTTCGGCTTCGCCGCCGATCTGTGGGGCGTGACCCCGGTCTTCCTTGCGGGGGCGGCGGTGAGCATGGTGGGCGCGATAGTCGGCACCTCGGCCCCTGCGGTCCGCCGCGCGGAGCTCGCCCTGGCCTGAGCCCTGCGGGGCCGACCCCGCCGGACGGAGTCCGGCGCAGCGACGCGAAGCCCGCGCAGCGGTGCGAGCAGCGCGTAAAAAAGGGGGGCCGGCTACACGCCCAGCTGCGCCGTCGTGAGCTTCGCGATGGCTTCCTTCGGCCCGTCCAGTTCCACCGCGGCAGCGTCCTGGCGGCCGAAGCAGAACAGCGTCAGTTCCCCCGGCTCGCCCGTCACGGTCACCACCGGCGCACCCTTGTGCGCCACCGCCGTCTGGCCGTTCGGGCGGCGCAGGACCAGGCCCACCGGGGAGCGGCGGCCCGTCAGGCGGGCCAGCTTCTCCAGGCGGGACCAGAGGGAGTCGGAGAAGACCGGGTCCAGGGGGCGCGGGGACCAGTCCGGCTGGGCGCGGCGGACGTCCTCGGAGTGGACGTAGAACTCCACCGCGTTCGCCAGTTCGTCGATCTGCTTCAGCGAGTAGAGGGACATCTTCGGCGGGCCGGTCCGGATCAACTGGATGAGCTCCTCGTACGGCTTGGCCCCGTACTCTTCCATCGCCTTGTCCAGGCGGGCCTTCAGCACGTTCAGGAGCAGCCCGCCCGCCGCGTCCGGGCGACGCTCCCGGACCACCACGTGCGCGGCGAGCTCCCGTGTCCGCCAGCCGTCGCACAGCGTCGGTGCCTCCGGGCCCGCCGACTCCAACAGGTCGGCCAGCAGCAGTCGTTCACGCTTCGCATGGGTAGACATGCGGGCCAGCCTACGGCTGGAACCCGCCCCGTGCCTGCCCATCAGGCGGACAGGGATCCTTGATCGTCCCCCCGGCCCGGCACAATGGCTCCCATGAGTACGTCCTCCCTCGATCCCGCCATCGCCGCCCGCCTCAAGCGCTCCGCGGACGGTCTGGTCCCGGCCATCGCCCAGCAGTACGACACCGGTGAGGTGCTCATGCTCGGCTGGATGGACGACGAGGCCCTGCACCGCACCCTGACCACCGGCCGCTGTACGTACTGGTCGCGCAGCCGTCAGGAGTACTGGGTGAAGGGGGACACTTCCGGCCACTTCCAGCACGTGAAGTCCGTCGCGCTCGACTGTGACGCCGACACCGTGCTCGTCAAGGTGGACCAGGTCGGGGCGGCCTGTCACACCGGTGCCCGGACCTGTTTCGATGCCGACGTCCTGCCCCTGGCCGGTCCCTCCGGCCCCACTGCCGAAGCCGAATAGCCGAAGCCGATCACAAGTAAGGTCCCACGCCATGGATCTTGAGACGTTCCGCAAGCTCGCGGCCGACCGCCGCGTCATCCCCGTCAGCCGCAAGCTGCTGGCGGACGGTGACACGCCCGTCGGGCTCTACCGCAAGCTGGCCGCCGAACGCCCCGGGACGTTCCTCCTGGAGTCCGCCGAGAACGGCCGCTCCTGGTCGCGCTACTCCTTCGTCGGCGTCCGCAGCGCCTCCACCCTCACGGTCCGGGACGGCCAGGCCCACTGGATCGGCACCCCGCCCGTCGGCGTCCCGACCTCCGGCGACCCCCTGGAGGCCCTGCGGCAGACCGTGGAGGCCCTGCACACCCCCCGCGACCTCGCCTCCGGGATGCCGCCCTTCACCGGCGGCATGGTCGGCTACCTCGGCTACGACATCGTGCGCCGGCTGGAGCGCATCGGCGAGCAGACCGAGGACGACCTGCAACTGCCCGAGCTGACGATGCTGCTCACCTCCGACCTGGCGGTCCTGGACCACTGGGACGGCACCGTCCAGCTCATCGCCAACGCCATCAACCACAACGACCTCGCCGCGGGCGTGGACGAGGCGTACGCGGACGCGGTGGCCCGCCTCGACGCGATGGAGGCGGACCTCGCGCGGCCCGCCCCGTACGCGCCGATGCCGCTGCCGGCCTCCGAGCTGCCGGAGTACTCGGCCCTGTGGGGCGGCGCGAAGTACCAGGCCGCCGTGGAGGACGTGAAGGAGCGGATCCGGGCCGGCGAGGCCTTCCAGGTGGTGCCCTCGCAGCGGTTCGAAACCCCCTGCACGGCCTCCGCCCTGGACGTGTACCGGGTGCTGCGGGCCACCAACCCCTCCCCGTACATGTACCTCTTCCGCTTCGAGAACGGCTTCGACGTCGTCGGGTCCAGCCCCGAGGCGCTGGTCAAGGTCGAGGACGGGCGGGCCATGGTCCACCCCATCGCCGGCACCCGGCACCGCGGCGCCACCCCGCAGCAGGACAACGAGCTCGCCGACGAGCTGCTGGCCGACCCCAAGGAGCGCGCCGAGCACCTCATGCTCGTCGACCTCGGCCGCAACGACCTCGGCCGGGTCTGCGAGCCGGGATCGGTGGAGGTCGTCGACTTCATGAGCATCGAGCGGTACTCGCACGTCATGCACATCGTCTCCACCGTCACCGGGCGCGTCGCCGAGGGCAAGACCGCCTTCGACGTGCTCACCGCCTGCTTCCCGGCCGGCACCCTGTCCGGCGCGCCCAAGCCGCGCGCCATGCAGATCATCGAGGAGCTGGAGCCCACCCGCCGCGGGCTCTACGGCGGCTGCGTCGGCTACCTCGACTTCGCCGGGGACTCCGACACCGCCATCGCCATCCGCACCGCACTGCTGCGCGACGGCAAGGCGTACGTGCAGGCCGGCGCCGGGGTCGTCGCCGACTCGGTGCCCGAGCTGGAGGACGCCGAGTGCCGCAACAAGGCCGCCGCGGTGCTCCGTGCGGTGGCAGCGGCGAACCGCCTCCACGGCGCCTGAGCGCGTAGGGGATAGTGGGGTACGTGAGTGCCGTGCCCCCGCCCCGAACCGAACACGCCGATGCCGCCGCCGAGCCCGAGGACCCATCGGGCCGCGGCGGCCGCCGCAGCGTGGCCGTCGCGCTGCTGCTCGGCGCGCTCGGTGCCACCGTCGTCCTGCTCGCCTCCGGCCGCGTCTGGGCCCGGGGCGTCGCCGCCATCGGCGGCGGCTCGCTGCCGGTGACCGCCGACGGGCGGGCCGTCACCGGCCTGCCCGCCGCCCTGGCCATCGTCGGGCTCGCCGCCCTGGTCGCCGTCTTCGCCGTACGCGGCAGGAGCCGGCTGCTCGTCTCGGCGCTGCTCGCGCTGAGCGGCCTGGGCGCGGGGGCGGCCGCCCTGGCCAACGCGGACGGCCGGCGCGCCCTGGACGCGGAGGCGGCCCGTACGACGGCCGACACCGCGGCCCACGTGGCCGGCCTGACCCATACGGCCTGGCCCTACGTGACGGCGGTCGGCGGGACGCTGATCCTGCTGGCCGGGCTGCTCGCGCTGCGCTTCGGGAGCGCCTGGCCCACGATGGGCGGCCGCTACGAGCGCGACGGCAGCCCGCGACCCCGCAAGGCGGCCGTGGTGGACCCGGACCGGCCGGAGGACCTGTGGAAGGCTCTGGACCGGGGCGAGGACCCCACCGGTCCGGACCCGACCCGCTGAACCCGGGACCGACGCCCCGAACCCGGATCCGACCCCGTGAACGAGGGCGGCACCTGGTACGGGACAATGACCATCGAGCGTTCGACACAGCACGTGCGGCGTGCGACAGAGCACACCCGAGTACGAGGAGCAACTCATGGCGGGCACTAGCCACGGACACACCCCGGCCGCCTGGACCGGTGTCATCATCGCAGTCATCGGTTTCTGCATCTCCGGCGCCTTCATGGTGCTGGCGAACCCGCTGGGCTTCTACGCGGGCCTCGTCGTCGTCGCCATCGGCGGTGTCGTGGGCATGGCGATGAAGGCCGCGGGCATGGGTGCGCCGAAGTCCGCGCACCAGGACCTCGCCGAGGTCATCGCCGCGAACCGCGTCGCCGCCAAGGTCTGACCAGGCGGTAGCCGGTACGCGGGTTTTCGAAAGGCGCGGCCCTGTCGGGCTGCGCCTTTTGTCATGAGCGGAGAGAATCAGCTGGTGGACGCCTCCTCTGGAACGACCGACCTCGCGCCGCCTCCCGCGCCCGTATCCCGGGCCGGCCGGCTGGTGCGTCCGGCGCTCACGCTGGGTGCGGCTGCCGCGGCCCTCGCGTACGTGGGGACCGTGGACCCGAACGAGCCCGGCCACTATCCGGTCTGCCCGCTGTTCCGGCTGACCGGGGTGCTGTGCCCCGGCTGTGGCGGGCTGCGCAGCGCGCACGCGTTCGCCCATGGCGATCTCGTGACGGCTATCGGGGCAAATGCACTGGCGGTCGCGGGCTACTTCTTCTTCGCCGCCGTCATGATCCTGTGGCTGGTTCGCGCCTATCGGGGGGTGCCGGGCCCGAGGCTCGTCGTACGGCCGTTGTACTGGTGGGGGATCGGTGCGGTGGCCCTGGTCTTCTCCGTTGTCCGGAACCTGCCCATGGGCTCTTTCCTGGCGCCCTGAGGTATAGCTGAAGTAAAGATTCCGGATGTCCATTTAATGGGACGCCGTCAACCGCGTGCGGAGGGCAAGGCGTCCTGCGGATACCATTTGAACTGCTGACCTTGCAGTTGTACGTGTCTGCAAGGCGGCCGACCGTCATCGACCCGGAAGGGGGCCGCTCGCGTGAGTGTGCTCGACGAGATCATCGAAGGGGTCCGCGAAGACCTTGCCGAACGGCAGGCGCGCGTCAGCCTCGACGAGCTCAAGGAGCGTGCCGCCAAGGCGCCCCAGGCCAAGGACGGCGTCGCTGCCCTGCGCGGCGACAGCGTCAAGGTGATCTGCGAGGTCAAGCGTTCCAGCCCCTCCAAGGGTGCGCTGGCCGCCATCGCCGATCCGGCCGGGCTCGCCGCCGACTACGAAGCGGGCGGTGCGGCGGTCATTTCCGTCCTCACCGAGCAGCGTCGTTTCGGTGGCTCGCTGGCCGACCTGGAGGCCGTCCGCGCCCGCGTGGACATCCCGATCCTGCGCAAGGACTTCATCGTCACGGCGTACCAGCTGTGGGAGGCCCGCGCCTACGGCGCCGACCTCGTGCTGCTGATCGTCGCGGCCCTGGAGCAGGAGGCTCTCGTCTCCCTCATCGAGCGGGCCGAGTCCATCGGCCTCACCCCGCTCGTCGAGGTCCACGACGAGGAGGAAGTGGAGCGAGCGGTCGCCGCCGGCGCCAAGATCATCGGCGTCAACGCCCGCAATCTCAAGGACCTCAAGGTCGACCGCTCCACCTTCGAGCGCGTCGTCGGAGAGATCCCGGCCCACATCGTCAAGGTTGCCGAGTCCGGCATCCGCGGGCCGCACGACCTGATCGCCTATGCGAACGAGGGCGCGGACGCCGTCCTCGTCGGGGAGTCCCTGGTGACCGGCCGCGACCCGAAGGCGGCCGTGGCCGACCTCGTCGCCGCCGGCGCCCACCCCGCCCTGCGCCACGGGCGGAGCTGACCCGCACCCATGGCCCGAAACCGTCCCTCCGTCCGCACCCGACCGGGCTCCGGCCTGGCCGGTGTGCCGACGGCGCACGCGCCCCTGGCGCGCGGCTGCCGCCCTCGCGGCAGCCGCGCGCCGGCCCGGCGCGTGCGCGGGCGGCGGGTCCGGTACGTGATCGGTTCCGAACCCGGTCAGGTCAACGGCATGCGATGGCGACCCGGAGTCGCGTCGTAACGAGGCCCGCCGGACGGTGTACGTCGTACACCCACGTCTGTCGGCGTCCCGTCACGGTCCGTTCCCCGAGCCGCCGGCTCCGGGGCGGGCCGCTCCGCACCCTCGTACGCCCATCCCCCAGCGGGGTGTGCGCGTCGCGGGCGGACGGCGCAATACGGTGAAGACATCCGCGTCGCATCCGTAGGAGTACCTGGGCATGTCCAGCGCCAGCAGTTTCTTCATCCCGGACCCCGAGGGTCACATCCCGAACGCCGAGGGCTACTTCGGCGACTTCGGCGGCAAGTTCATCCCGGAGGCGCTCGTCGCCGCCGTGGACGAGGTCGCCGTCGAGTACGAGAAGGCCAAGGGCGACCCGGCCTTCGCGGCCGAGCTCAACGACCTGATGGTCAACTACACCGGCCGTCCCAGCTCCCTGACCGAGGTGCCGCGGTTCGCCGAGCACGCGGGCGGGGCGCGGATCTTCCTCAAGCGCGAGGACCTGAACCACACCGGCTCGCACAAGATCAACAATGTGCTGGGCCAGGCGCTGCTCACCAAGCGCATGGGCAAGACCCGCGTCATCGCCGAGACCGGCGCCGGCCAGCACGGCGTGGCCACCGCCACCGCGTGCGCCCTGTTCGGCCTCGAGTGCACGATCTACATGGGTGAGATCGACACCCAGCGCCAGGCCCTGAACGTGGCCCGGATGCGGATGCTGGGCGCCGAGGTCATCGCGGTGAAGTCCGGCTCCCGGACGCTGAAGGACGCCATCAACGAGGCGTTCCGCGACTGGGTCGCCAACGTGGACCGCACCCACTACCTCTTCGGCACCGTCGCGGGCCCGCACCCGTTCCCCGCCATGGTCCGCGACTTCCACCGGGTCATCGGCGTCGAGGCCCGCCGCCAGATCCTGGAGCGCGCCGGACGCCTGCCCGACGCCGTCGCGGCCTGTGTGGGCGGCGGATCGAACGCCATCGGCCTGTTCCACGCCTTCATCCCGGACGCCGACGTCCGCCTGGTCGGCTTCGAGCCCGCCGGGCACGGCGTGGAAACCGGTGAGCACGCGGCGACCCTGACCGCGGGCGAGCCGGGCATCCTGCACGGATCGCGCTCCTACGTCCTCCAGGACGAGGAGGGCCAGATCACCGAGCCGTACTCCATCTCGGCCGGTCTGGACTACCCGGGCATCGGCCCCGAGCACTCCTACCTCAAGGACGCGGGCCGCGCCGAGTACCGGGCGGTCACCGACGACCAGGCGATGCAGGCCCTGCGCCTCCTCTCCCGCACCGAGGGCATCATCCCGGCCATCGAGTCCGCGCACGCCCTCGCCGGCGCCCTGGACCTGGGCAAGGAGCTCGGCAAGGACGGCCTGCTCGTCGTCAACCTGTCCGGCCGCGGCGACAAGGACATGGACACCGCCGCCCGGTACTTCGACCTGTACGACACCGATGCCTCCGAGGGGGAGACCAAGTGAGCGGCACCATCGAACTCCTGTCGGCGACCCTCGCGAAGGCGAAGTCCGAGGACCGTGCGGCCCTGGTCGCCTACCTCCCGGCCGGCTTCCCGACCGTGGACGGTGCCATCGAGGCCGTCAAGGCCGTCATCGCCGGCGGCGCGGACGTGGTCGAGATCGGCCTCCCGCACAGCGACCCGGTCCTGGACGGCGCCATCATCCAGACCGCCGACGACATCGCCCTGCGCGGCGGCGTCAAGATCGCCGACACGCTGCGGACGGTCCGCGAGGCGTACGAGGCGACCGGTGCCCCGATCCTGGTCATGACGTACTGGAACCCCATCGACCGCTACGGCGTCGAGCGGTTCACCGCCGAGCTCGCCGAGGCGGGCGGCGCGGGCTGCATCCTGCCCGACCTGCCGGTCCAGGAGTCCGCGCTGTGGCGCGAGCACGCGGCCAAGCACGGTCTGGCGACCGTCTTCGTCGTGGCTCCCAGCAGCAAGGACGAGCGCCTCGCCACCATCACGGCGGCCGGTTCCGGCTTCGTCTACGCCGCTTCGCTGATGGGCGTCACCGGCACCCGCGAGTCGGTCGGCAACCAGGCGGCCGACCTGGTCCGCCGTACCCGCGCCACCAGCGACCTGCCGGTCTGCGTGGGACTGGGCGTCTCCAACGCCGCCCAGGCCAAGGAGGTCGCGGGCTTCGCCGACGGTGTGATCGTCGGCTCCGCCTTCGTGAAGCTGCTGCTGGACGCGCCGGACCTGCCCGCCGGGCTGGCCGCGGTGCAGGCGCTGGCGGGCGAGCTCGCCGAAGGCGTACGCCGGAGCTGAGGCGCACGCCGGAGCCGACGGGCGGCGCGTTCGATAGCGCAGACGGACCCCTGAGCGGGTTCTGTAGCCCGATCGGGTGGAAGTAGGGGCAGGGAGGCACGAGAGTGCCTCCCTGCTTCGTTTGGCCGAACGTGAGCGACATGAACGACGGTGCGAACCGCGATGCGACGAAACGATCGGCCCGCGAGCGACTCCAGGCGGAGCGCGAGAAGCAGAAGGCGAGGGACAAGCGCCGGCGGACCCTCGTCGTGTCGGCGGCGGTGGTCGGCGTACTCGGGCTGGCGGCCGTCGTCGGCCTGATCGCGGCGAACACCGGCAAGGGCGGATCCTCCGCCAAGGGCGGCCCGCTGGTCGCCCCGTCCGGGGCCACGGGCAAGGACGCCCTCGCCATCCAGACCGGCAAGGACGAGGCCCCCTCCACGCTGACCGTGTGGGAGGACTTCCGCTGCCCGGCCTGCAAGGCCTTCGAGACCAACTACCGGGACACCGTCCACGAGCTGGAGGCCAAGGGCCTCCTCAAGGTCGAGTACCACCTCGCCACCCTCATCGACGGGAACATGGGCGGCACCGGCTCGCTCAGGAGCGCCAACGCGGCCGCCTGCGCACAGGACGCCGGGAAGTTCGCCCCGTACCACGACGTGCTCTTCGACAACCAGCCCGAGGAGACCAACGACGCCTACGGCAAGAACGCCAAGCTGCTGGAGCTGGCCGGGAAGGTCGACGGCCTGGACACCCCCGCGTTCCGCACCTGCGTCGAGGACGGTGCGCACGACAGCTGGGTGAACAAGTCGCAGGACGCCTTCCGCGCGGGCAAGTTCCGCGGGACCCCGACCGTGCTGCTCGACGGCAAGGACATCTTCGGGGATCAGGCCAACCCGCTGACCCCGCAGAAGCTGAAGGAGAAGGTGGAGGCGGCCGGCAAGGGCGGCCCCGGCGCCGCGAAGGCCTCCCCGTCGGCGTCGGCGTCGGCGTCGGCGTCGGCGTCGTCCGGGTCTGGGTCTGGGTCTGGGTCTGGGGCCAAGTCTGCGTCCGGGTCGCCGTCCGCCTCGGCCTCGGCGTCCGCGTCGGGTTCGGGGAAGGCCTCCTCCGGCCGTTCGGCCACGCCCTCGGCCTCCTCCTCGGCGTCGTCGGCACGCTCGGCGGGGCGGTCGGCCACGGGCGGTTCGGGCTCCGCGGACGCCTCCCCGGAGCACGCCGGGATGCCCATGGACCACTGAGGGCCGTCTCGATTCGGCAGCAGCTTGCCGGGCGGGTTGCGGTCACCACCGTCCGGCAAGGTAGCGTCGGGTCTTGCCATGAACCTTGCCTTCATTCCCAGTCCGTCGACGGGCGTGCTCCATCTCGGACCGATCCCGCTGCGCGGCTACGCGTTCTGCATCATCATCGGCGTCTTCGTCGCCGTCTGGCTCGGCAACAAGCGCTGGGTCGCGCGCGGCGGTAAGCCGGGCACGGTCGCGGACATTGCCGTGTGGGCCGTGCCGTTCGGCCTGGTCGGCGGTCGCCTCTACCACGTGATCACCGACTACCAGCTCTACTTCGGCGAAGGCCGGAACTGGGTCGACGCCTTCAAGATCTGGGAGGGCGGCCTCGGCATCTGGGGCGCGATCGCGCTGGGCGCGGTCGGTGCCTGGATCGGCTGTCGCCGGCGCGGCATCCCGCTGCCGGCCTGGGCCGACGCCCTGGCCCCCGGCATCGCGCTGGCCCAGGCCTGCGGACGCTGGGGCAACTGGTTCAACCAGGAGCTGTACGGCCGTGCCACCGATCTGCCGTGGGCGGTGGAGATCACCGACGGCCCGAACCGGGTCGCCGGGACCTACCACCCGACCTTCCTCTACGAGTCCCTCTGGTGCGTCGGTGTCGCCCTGCTCGTGATCTGGGCCGACCGCCGCTTCACGCTCGGACACGGCCGGGCGTTCGCGCTGTACGTCGCCGCGTACTGCGTGGGGCGCGGCTGGATCGAGTACATGCGGGTCGACGAGGCCCACCACATCCTCGGCCTGCGGCTCAACGTCTGGACCTCGATCGTCGTCTTCGTGCTCGCCGTGGTGTACCTGGTGCTGTCGGCGAAGCTGCGGCCGGGCCGCGAGGAGATCGTCGAACCCGACACCGGCGCTGACGCCGTGGCCGGCGCCAAGGACGGGGACACCCCGGCCGAGGACGCCGAAGCCGAGGACGCCGAAGCCAAGGGCGCTGCCGAGGCAGAGGCCGACGCCGAGCCGAAGGACGCCGAGGCGGAGGCCGCCGGCGGCGAGGCCGAGGCCGGAGACAAGGACAAGGCAGAGGTCCCCGGGGCCAAGAAGCTCTGACCGGGGTTCCGGTCTAAACGGGAGGGGTCAGGAGAGGACCGGTGCGTCCCGGCGGGACAGGGCCACGACCCGTTCCGCGCCCGCCAGCATCGCCGGGTCGACGAAGCGGCCGTCGGGGAGGGCCACCGCGCCCGGGGTGCGGCGGGCCGCGGCCACGATCTCCTCGGCGGCGCTGACCTCCGCCGGGCCGGGCAGGTAGGCCCGCTCGATCACCGGGAGCTGGCGCGGATGGATCGCCGCACGGCCCAGGAACCCGAGGGCACGGCCCCGGGCGCAGGAGTCCGCCAGCGCCTCCAGGTTCCGGATGTCGGGGAACACCGACTGGGCCGGCGGTGCGAGCCCGGCCGCGCGGGCCGCGACCACCACCCGGGAGCGCGGCCAGTCCAGGCCCGATTCCGCCGTGACGCCCAGGTCGGCCCGCAGGTCGGCCTCGCCCAGGGACAGGCCGCGCAGGGCGGGGTGCGCGCGGGCGATCTCGTAGGCCCGTTCCACACCGATCGCCGACTCCAGCAGGGCGTACAGGGCCACCCCCGGGGCGCGGTCGGCGGTGGCGACGATCTGCTCCGGCGAGCAGATCTTGGGCAGGCGCAGCCCGGCGAGGCCGTGGAGCCCGCCGAGGGCACTGAGGTCGGCGCCGCCCCAGGGGGAGTCCAGGGCGTTGACACGGACGTGGACCGGCACCGGATGCGGCACGTCGCCGAGCAGCTCGGCAGTGGCCCTGCGGGCGTACTCCTTGCGGGAGGCCGACACCGCGTCCTCAAGGTCCACGATGACGGCGTCGGCCCCGGCGTGCAGGGCCTTGGACACCACCTCGGGGCGGTCGCCGGGTACGTAGAGCCAGGTCAGGATCACAGGGCCCCCTCCGTGCGGAGAGCGGTGATCTCGGCCCGGGAGAGGCCGAGTTCGGTGAGGACGGCATCGGTGTCCGCGCCGTGCGGGCGGCCCGCCCAGCGGATGGAACCCGGGGTTTCCGAGAGCCGGAAGAGGACGTTCTGCATGCGGATCGGGCCCAGCTCCGGATCCTCGACCTCGGTGATCGTGTCCAGGGCCGCGTACTGCGGATCGGCCATGACGTCCCGTACGTCGTAGACCAGCGCGACCGCGGCCTCGGCCTCCTCGAAGGCGGCCATCACCTCGTCCGCCTTGTGGCGGGCGATCCAGCCGCCGACCGCATCGTCGAGCACGTCCGCGTGACCGGCCCGGCCGGATCCCGACGCGAACCAGGGCTCGGAGATCAGCTCCGGCCGGCCCACGAGCCGCATCACGCGCTCGGCGATGGACTGGGCTGAGGTGGAGACCGCCAGCCAGCGGCCGTCCAGACTGCGGTACGTGTTGCGGGGCGCGTTGTTCGTGGAACGGTTTCCCGTGCGCGGCTGGACGTAGCCGAGCTGGTCGTACCAGAGCGGGTGCGGCCCGAGGACGGTCAGGATCGGCTCGATGATCGCCAGGTCCACCACCTGCCCGTGCCCGGTGCGGTCGCGTCCGGCGAGCGCCGCCATCACGGCGTACGCGGTGGTCAGCGCGGCGATCGAGTCCGCGAGCCCGAAGGGCGGCAGGGTCGGCGGCCCTTCCGGCTCCCCGGTGATCGCCGCGAAGCCGCTCATCGCCTCCGCGAGGGTGCCGAAGCCGGGGCGGTGGGCGTACGGGCCCTCCTGGCCGAAGGCCGTCACGCGGGTCAGGATCAGCCGCGGGTTCGCCGCGGACAGTTCGGGCCAGCCCAGACCCCAGCGCTCCAGGGTTCCCGGGCGGAAGTTCTCGATCACCACGTCGGCGGTGGCGACCAGGCGCAGCAGGGTGTCCCGGCCGCCGGGAGCGGACAGATCGAGGGTCATCGTCCGCTTGTTGCGGCCGAGCAGCTTCCACCAGAGGCCGATGCCGTCCTTGGCGGGGCCGTGGCCGCGGGAGGGGTCGGGGCGGGTCGGGTGCTCGACCTTGACCACCTCGGCGCCGAAGTCACCGAGGAGGGTGGCGGCGAGGGGACCGGCGAAGAGGGTGGCGAGGTCGAGGACGCGGAGTCCCCGCAGGGGCGGGTCGGCGCCGGCGCCGGTCCCGGTGGTGGTGGCGGCGGTGGTGTCCTGGTCGGTGGGGGTCACGAGGCGGCTCCGGAGCGGGCGAAGGCGTCGGTCTGGGAGCGGCTCGGCATCGAGTCCTGGGCGCCGGGGCGCTGTACGGACAGGGCGGCGGCCGCCGAGGCCCAGTGCAGGGCCTCGGGCATCGGCCGGCCCTCGCCCAGGGCCACGGCGAGCGCGCCGACGAAGGTGTCTCCGGCGGCGGTGGTGTCCACGGCCCGTACGCGCGGCGCGGGCACGGTCAGCGGCTCGCGGTCGCGGGCCGCGTACAGGACCCCGGCGGCGCCGAGGGTGACGACGACCTCCGGCACGTCCTGGAGCAGGGCCGCCGCGGCCAGGTGGACGTCGGTGAGCCCGGTGAGCGTGGCGGCCTCGTGCTCGTTGGGCACCAACAGGTCGGTGGCGGCGAGGAGTTCGGCCGGCAGCGGTTGGGCGGGGGCCGGGGTGAGGATGGTCCGTACGCCGTGGGCGCGGGCGGCGAGGGCGCCGGCGAACACGGCCTCCAGGGGCAGTTCGAGCTGGAGGAGCAGGGAGTCGGCGGCGCCGATGCGGGCGGCGTCGCCCGGTTCCAGGGAGGTGACCAGGGCGTTGGCGCCGGGGATGACGATGATGCTGTTGCCCCCCTCGTCGTCCACGGTGATGTGCGCGGTGCCGCTGGCGCCCTCGACGGTGCGCAGGGCCGCCGTCTCGACCCCGGCACCGGTGAGCGCGGAACGCAGCCGTACACCGAACTCGTCGGCCCCGACCGCCCCGATCATCACCACCTCCGCGCCCGAACGGGCGGCGGCGACGGCCTGGTTGGCGCCCTTTCCGCCGGGGACGGTGCGGAAGGCGCGGCCGGTGACGGTCTCCCCGAGGCGGGGGGCCTTGGCGACGTAGGCGACGAGGTCCATGTTGGTACTGCCGAGCACGGCGATGGCCGTCATGAGCGTGCTGCCTCCTGTGCGGTGAGATGGGCGAGGGTGTCGAAGCCGATGCCGTCGAAGCCGGGGACGGTGGTGGCGAGGCGGTTCTTCAGCGGGGCCGTCCAGCGGTGCGGGATCCCGTCGGGGGAGCCGGTGACCAGTCCGGCGAGGGCCCCGGCGGTGGCGCCGTTGGAATCGGTGTCCCAGCCGCCGGACACGGCGCGGCAGACGGAGTGGGTGAAGTCCCCGTCGGCGTGGGTGAGGGCGGCGGCGATCACCGCGGTGTTGGGGACGGCGTGGACCCAGTGGTAGTGGCCGTAGCGGGCGTGGAGCAGGTCCACGACGGTATCGAAGTCGGTGTCGGTGCCGCGTGCGTCCAAGGCCGCCCGGATCCCGAAGCGGACGGCCTCGGCGAGGCGGGAAGGCGGTGGTACGACGGCCAGGCCGGCCCGCAGCGCGGTGTGCACGTCGGCCCGGCCGGTGGCCGCGGCGGCGGTGGCGGCGGCCACGAACGCGGCGGCGTGGGCGCCGTTGCCGGTGTGGGTGAGGGCGGCGTCCCGGTGCGCCTGGGCCGCGGCGGCGGCCGGGGCGCCCGGGTTGGTCCAGCCGTGGACGTCGGCGCGGATCAGGGCGCCGATCCATTCGCGGAACGGGTTGTGGTGGGTGGCGGTGGCGGGGGGCTCCAGCCCCTGCAGGAGGTTGCGGTACGCGACGCGCTCGGCCGTGAACGTACGGCCGGCCGGGAGCTCGTCGAGCCAGAGCCGGCCGACGTCGGCGGTGGTGAAGCCCTTGCCGTGGCGCTGGAGGAGGAGCAGGCCGAGGAGGGGGTAGTTGAGGTCGTCGTCCTCGGGGGCGCCGTCGATGTTCTCGGCGAGGGAGGTGGGGGCGGACCGGCGGTTCCAGGGGTGGGCGGCGAGGACCTCCGGTGGTACGCCGCGTTCGGTGAACCAGTTGCCGAGCGGCCAGTTCCCGGCGGCCCGGGCCAGGGCCCGGATCCCGTGCAGGGGCAACTTCTCCACGGGCTTGCCGAGCACGCACCCCACGGCACGACCGAGCCAGGCGGCCTCCAGCCTGCGGCGCAGGGCGGGGTCGGGGGTGGCGGCGTTGACGCCTCCGGATCCGGCTCCGGCCTCTGCCCTGGCCTGCGCCCCGGCCCCTGGGCCGGAACCGGCTCCG
Source organism: Streptomyces sp. NPDC058289 (assembly GCF_042880975.1). Classification (NCBI taxonomy): domain Bacteria; kingdom Bacillati; phylum Actinomycetota; class Actinomycetes; order Kitasatosporales; family Streptomycetaceae; genus Streptomyces; species Streptomyces sp. NPDC058289. Next base: position 48,603 of record NZ_JBHVYI010000042.1, on the reverse strand, counting down.
GCTTCGGCTTCGGCTTCGGTGGGGGAGAGTTCCCCCACTCCGCCCCTTCCCGAAACCGGGGGCAGGCCCCCGGACCCCCGGTCCGCGGATGCGCCCGCGCGGGGGGCTGCCCAGGGCGGCGGGTCCGCTTCCGTGTCGGGGGTGGGGTGTGGCAGGGCCGCGAGGGCCGTCAGGAGGTCGGTGGCCAGGGCGCGGAGCTCCGGCGGGGCCGGGGCGGGGGAGGCGCCCGCCCGCGCCGGGGCGAGGTGGCCGCCCGCCGCGAGCCAGACGCGCAGCAACGGCTCCGCGGCCTCCCCACGGCCGTCCTCGGCCGCCTGCCGGAACTCGTGGCCGACCAGGTCCTCGGGCTGGACCCAGGTCAGCCGGACGGCGCCGGCTCCGGCTCCCGGCCCGGCCCCGGCCCCGGAAGGGGCGCGGGACTCCGTGCCGGGCAGGGGCGGGGGTGAGGGAGCGGCCGGGCGCGTGGCCCGGGTCGGGGAGGTGGGCGGCGGGGCCGGGGAGGTGGGGGTCATCGGGGGGCCGTCAGGGCGGCGAAGGCGGCTTCGTGGGTGCGGCGGCGGGCTTGGTCGCGGGCGAAGACCTCGCGGGTGACCGTGGCCAGGGCCGACGCCGGTGCGTGCAGGTCCAGGCGGCTGGCCTCCGCGACCCGGTCCGCCCAGGCGGGCGGGACCGCCGCCCCGCCCGACAGGGCGCCCGCGATCGCACCGGCCATGGTGGCGATGGAGTCGCAGTCGCGGCCGTAGTTGACCGCGCCGAGCACGGAGGTCTCGTAGCAGCCGTCGGCGACGAGCAACATGCCCAGCGCCACCGGCAGTTCCTCGATGGAGTGCAGGCGCGAGGGGCGCCGGGCGCCCAGGGACGGCGTGCGGTAGTCCGGGCCGACCGAGTCGTACGGGGCGACCGCCGCCCGGAGGGGGGCCAGCGCCGACTCGAAATCCCGGTGACCGGCGGCCACTTCGCAGACCGCCGCGATGGCCTCGCGGGTGCCGTCCTTGGCCAGGGAGAGGGCGGTCTCGACCACCGAGGCCGCCGTCGCACCCGGCACGCAGGCCGCCGCCACCGCCGCCGCGAACACGCCCGCCGCCTCCCGCCCGTACGAGGACTGGTGCGCGCCCGTGACGTCCAGCGCCTCCGCGTACGCCCCGGCCGGATTGCCCGCGTTGACGAGACCGACCGGCGCCATGTACATCGCCGCGCCGCAGTTGACGATGTTGCCGTAGCCCGCCTCCCGCGGGTCCGCGTGCGCGTAGTGCAGCCGGGTCACGATCCACTTCTCGGCGAGGAAGATCCGCTGGAGGGGAAGGGCTTCCGCCTCCAGTTCCGGGATCCAGCGGGGGGTCGTCATCAGGTCCGGGACCAGGTGCTCGGCGATCGCGTACGCGTCCAGGTGGTCCCGTACGGCCTCGTAGACCCGAACCAGCGCGTGCGTCATCAGGGTGTCGTCGGTGACGTGGCCGTCGCCCTTGTGGTACGGGGCGATCGGGCGCGCCGTACGCCAGTCCTCGTGCCACGGGCCGACGATGCCGTGCACCCGGCCGCCGTGCCGCTCCACGATCTGTTCCGGGGTCCAGCCCTCCACCGGGCCGCCGAGCGCGTCGCCGACGGCCGCGCCGACGAGGGCGCCGGTGATCCGGTCGTCCAGGGTGGGGGAGGTGGTGCTCGAGGTGGCGTGGGGGGTCGGGTCCACGGGGGTCATGGTCGTCATGTCCGGGGCTTTCCTTGGGGCTTGGGCGAGGTGAGTTCCGTACGGGTGAGCAGCGCGGCCAGTTCGACGAGGTCGGTGCCCGCCAGGCGGGGGAGGGCGCAGCCGGAGAGGGTGCGGCACGCTTCACGCCAGGCGGCGGGGAGCGAGTCGCCGCCGCCGAGGGCGCCGGTCAGCGCACCGGCGAGGGCGGGGGCGGAGTCCGCGACGCGCGACAGGCAGGCGGCGGCCGGGACCGCCTCGCAGACCCGGCCGCGGGCGGCGGTGGCGAGGGCGAGGGCCACGGGGACGGTTTCCGCGGCGGCGATCCCGTAGCTGTAGACGTGGTCGACGATCTGGTGCTCCAGGAGCGGGACGATGGCGAAGGCTCCGCCGGTCGTCGCGGCGCGGGCGAGTTTCACCGCGTGCCGGGCGTTGCGGCCGATCTCGGTGGACTCCGGGAGCTGTGCGAGGGCGGCGTCGACGGCGGCGTCCGTGTCCGCGGCCGTGCAGGTTCCGGTGCTCGCGAGGGCGGTGGCGATGGCGGCGGCCATGGCGCGGGCGCCGTGCACCCCGTCTCCGTCCTGGGTGTAGCGGGCGTCGAACTCGGCGAGGTCCGCGGCGGCGTCGGGGTCCCCGGGATGGACGACGGCGAGGACGCAGGCCCGGATGCAGGCGGCGTCGTCGAAGTAGTGCGGGTTGTCGTGGCCGGTGGCGGGCGGGCGCAGGCCGGCGGCGAGGTTGCCGAGGCCGGCGCGGACGGAGATCCGGGCGCGGAGGGGGAGGACGGCGGACTCGACCTCGGGCGCGCGTTCTGCTGCCGCGGCGACCTCGCTGGCCAGGGCGTTCCAAGCGAGGTCGATGGCGGCGCGCATGCGGCGGGACCGGGAGAGGTCGCTGAGCAGCACGCCGGCGGCGGTGAGGACGGACTCGGCGGCGAAGGCGGCCCACTCGGCGTCGTCGGAGGGGCCGAGGCGGAGCGGTTCCGGGGGCTGGTTGAGGGCGATGGGGACGGGGAGGGTGGTGGTGGCGTTCTGCTCCGCGAAGGTGTCGAGCTCGCGGGTGAGGCGGCGGGTCCACTCGGGCATGCGGCTGGCCCGGTGGCGGGCCGCGGGCCACCCGGCGGCGTCGCCCGCGGCGAGCCCGAGGAGCAGCCCCTCGATCCGGCGGGGCCCGGCGGGGGCGGCCTCGGGGGCCGCCTGGATGCGGGGCTCGGCGGTGGCCGTACGGGGCTGCGCGTCCCGCGGGGCGGCGATTCCGGCCGGGGCCGGGGCCGGGTGCGGTGGGGCGGTGCGCGGCCCGGGTGTGGCTTCCGCGGGGGCGGCTCCGGGGGCCGCCTGTGCGGTGGCCTCGGCGATGCGGGGCTGCGCGTCCCGTTGGGTGGTGAGCGGCCCGGGTGTGGTTTCCGCGGGGGCGGTGCGGGAGGTTCCCGGCGGGGTGGTGAGTGGGCCGGGCGTGGCGTCTGCCGGGGTGTCGGGCCCGGGGATGGCCCGGGCTTCCGGCGGGGTGGTGCGGAGCTGCCAGGACCCGATTGCGGCATGCGTCGGCGGGGTGTCCCGGTCGAGGGTGCTCGGGGTGTCGCCCCGGGGTGCGTGGCCGGGGGCGTGCACCGCATCGGCGGTACGGGCCTGCGCGTGCGGCGGGGCGTCGTGTCCGGATGGGTCCGGCTCCGGGGCGGGACTCTCCCCGTACCCGCCCCTTCCCGAAACCGGGGGCAGGCCCCCGGGCCCCCGCACCGGAGCGGCCACCCCGGCCGGCCCGGAGGCGGCGTCGCCCCGTACCGCGGTCGCGGCGCGAAGGAACTCGGGCACCGGCGTGCCCCGGCCCCAAGCCGGCTCGGGCCGCCCGCCCGCGGCGACGGGCCCGCCCGGCTCCCCGGGCACCTCCGGGCCGCCTGCGGGATCCGGCACCCCCGCCACGCCCAGCATCCCCGCCCACCCCGGGACCGCCGCACCCCGTACGGCGGCGTACTCCGTCCCGGTACCCGGGGCTGCCCCGGTGGGGGCGCCGCCCTGCGGGTGCCGCTCTGTGCGGGCGTCGTCCTGCCGGGTTCGCCGGTGCTGGTCGTCGCCTTCCGGAGCCGGTCCGGTCCGGGCGCTGCCCTTCCGGGCCTGCCCGGTCAGGGTGTGGCCCTCCGGGGTCTGCTCGGCCCTGGCGTCGCCCTCCTGGGTCCGATCAACCAGGGCGCCGCCTTCTGGGGTTTGCTCGGCCGGGGCGTCGTCCTGCCGGGTTCGCCGGTCCCGGGAATCGCTTTCCGGGCCTGGTTCCGTCCCGGTGTGGCCTTCCCGGGTCGGCCCGGGAAGGGTGTCGCCTTCCGGGGTCCGTTCTGGCTGGGTGTCGTTTCGTTCGGTTCGGCGGTCCAGGGCGTCGCCCTCCAGGGCCCGCCCCGTCTGGGTGCGGTCCTCCGGGGTCGGCTCGGCCCGGGCGTCGCCTTCTCGGGTCCGCCCGGGTAGGGAGTGGTCCTCCGGGGTCGGCTCGGAGGCGAGGGTGTCCTCCGGGGGCGGGGCCGTCAGGGGGGTGTCCGGGTGGAGGGGCGGGTTGGTCGGGGTGGTGGGGGAGGGGGACGGGTTGGTGGGGGTCAGGGTCATCGGGGGGTCTCGGTTTCCGGGGTGAGGAGGTCCGCGATGTCCAGGACGTGGTAGCCGCGCATCGAGGGGAGGCAGCTTCCGCGGACCGGGCCGATCGCCGAGGACCAGGCGGCCGGGATGGCGGGGGCGCCGGACATCGCTCCGGCGAGCGCGCCCGCCACGGCCGCCGTGGTGTCCGCGTCGCGGCCCATGTTGACCGCCATGAGGACGGAGGCGGCGAAGTCGCCCCCGCACGCGGCGAACGCGCCGAAGGCCAGGCCGACCGCCTCCGGGGCCAGGTCCGTCCAGGGGTAGCCGCCGATGACCACCGCCGAGCGGACCGCCCGCTCGCCGCGCGGGGCGGCCGTCACGGCCCGGCGCAGGGAGCGGGCCGTCCAGGAGTCCGAGGGGATGACGGAGAGGGCCGCCGAGACGACGGAGGCCGCGGAGCCTCCGGCCATCGCCGCGGCGACCCCGGCCGCGACGGCCTGGCCGCCGTAGATGCCCTCGCCGTCGTGGCTGACGCAGCCGTCGATGGCGACCAGCCGGGCGGCTTCGGCGGGCCGGCCCGCCGCGAAGACCCCGAAGGGGGCCGCCCGCATGGCCAGGCCGTCCGACCAGGCGTGCCGGTGCTGGGCGGAGATGGGGGCCGCCAGGCCCCGGCGGAGGTTCTCGAGGGTGCCGCGTTCCGAGAAGCCCGCGCCGCGGAACGGGCCTTCGTCCAGGTCCGCGATCCAGTGGTGCCACGCCCGTTCGACGTGGGCGACCGTCAGCGCCGATCCGTGGCGGGCCAGCAGCAGGCCGGAGAAGATCGCGTACTCCGTATCGTCCGTGCCCGCCGGGTCGTCCGAGACGAAGCCCTCGATCCGGCCCCACTTCGCCCGGATCTCCGACGGCTTCATGTTCTCCGCGGGGGCGCCCAGCGCGTCACCCACCGCGAGTCCGAGAAGAGCGCCCCGGGCCCGTTCGAGGAGGACCTGCGGATTGCATGCAATCAGCTCCATGGCGCGCCTCTCCACTTGATGGGACTCATATTGAGCCCTTGGGGGATTTGTGCCATGGCATGTGGTTTGTCGCTCGTCGCGAAACACCCGCCGCGGGCCGTCGTCACCCGGTCGCCGATCCCCAAAACCCCAGGTAAGTACGGCCTTCCTTGCTGGCGGAGGGCAAAAATCGTGCGTAGTTTCGAGGTGTTCAGGGGGAGTGGGTGTCCGCGCGTCGTCCATGGCACAGCTCTGTGCACCCACTCGTACAAAAGGGGAGATAGTCGGAATGTCCATCATTGATATCGAAGCGCCGCTTCACACCGCCCACCGCGACAACCACACCCACCGTGACGTCAACGGCGGATGGCTGCGCCCGGCGGTCTTCGGTGCGATGGACGGACTCGTCTCCAACCTTGCGCTGATGACCGGCGTGGCCGGCGGCGCCGTCGCCCCGCACGTCGTCGTGGTCACCGGCCTGGCCGGCCTCGCCGCCGGCGCCTTCTCCATGGCGGCGGGGGAGTACACCTCGGTCGCCTCGCAGCGCGAGCTCGTGCTCGCGGAACTGGACATAGAGCGCCAGCAGTTGCACAAGCACCCCATCGACGAGATGGAAGAGCTGGCCGAGCTGTACGTCTCGCGCGGCGTCGAGCCGGCGCTGGCCCGCGAGGTGGCCATGCAGCTGTCCCGCGACCCGGAGCAGGCGCTCGAGATCCACGCCCGCGAGGAGCTCGGGATCGACCCGGACGACCTGCCGTCGCCGATGGTCGCGGCCGTGTCCTCCTTCGGGTCCTTCGCGCTCGGCGCGGTGATCCCGCTGCTGCCCTATCTGCTCGGTGTGACGGTCCTGTGGCCCGCGGTGCTGGCGGCGCTGGTGGGTCTCTTCGCCTGCGGCGCGGTGGTCTCCCGGGTCACGGCCCGGTCCTGGTGGTACAGCGGGCTGCGCCAGCTCGTCCTGGGTGGCGCGGCCGCGGGTGTGACGTACATCCTGGGAACCTGGATCGGCGGAGCCGTAGGCTGACCGCGCAGGGAGTGAGACACTATGCAGTAGGCAACATAAGTAGTCAGTTACTCGGCGGTTTCGATTCCGTGTCCGCCGGGCACAGACCCCCTGGGCGCCGGGCAATGAGGCCCGCCCCGTACCGGGACCTTCGTCCCGTGTCCCGATGGCAGGACACCTGCGAAAGTCCCCTCTTGTCTGCTCCGTGCAGTGTCCGCATGCTGGAATGACATATCCGCTTCGCGGGATTGTCGTCATCATGTAATCTGCACGAAATTTCGCAGAGGGCCAACGTCGTCCCTCGGCTATGCACATATGCCACGACGACGACGGGAGAGCCGATGCGTTCCGCATCCACGCACTCCGCGACCGGCCTCAGCAACACCGCCTGGTCGCCCATGGACGGTCGCCCCGCCCAGCAGGGCATGTACGACCCGCGCAACGAGCACGACGCCTGTGGCGTCGGCTTTGTGGCCAACCTCACCGGCGAGGCCAGCCACACGCTGGTCGAGCAGGCGCTGACCGTATTGCGGAACCTCGAGCACCGAGGCGCCACCGGATCCGAGCCCGACTCGGGCGACGGCGCCGGCATCCTCTCCCAGGTCCCGGACGCGTTCCTGCGCGAGGTGGCCGGGTTCGACCTCCCCGAGGCCGGCGCTTACGCCGTCGGCATCGCCTTCCTCCCCGCCGACGGCACCGCACAGGCCGTCGCCGTGGAGCAGATCGAGGCCATCGCCGCCGAGGAGAACCTCACGGTTCTCGGCTGGCGCGAGGTTCCGGTCACCCCGGACCTGCTCGGCAACGGCGCCCGCGCCACCATGCCGGCCTTCTCGCAGCTGTTCGTCAGCAACGGGACCACGGGCATCGAGCTGGACCGCAAGGCCTTCGTGCTGCGCAAGCGCGCCGAGCGCGAGGCCGGGGTCTACTTCCCGTCGCTCTCCGCCCGCACGATCGTCTACAAGGGCATGCTGACCACCGGCCAGCTGGAGCCCTTCTTCCCGGACCTCTCCGACCGCCGCTTCGCCTCCGCGATCGCGCTGGTCCACTCCCGGTTCTCGACGAACACCTTCCCGTCGTGGCCGCTGGCCCACCCGTACCGCTTCGTCGCGCACAACGGCGAGATCAACACGGTCAAGGGCAACCGGAACTGGATGCGGGCCCGCGAGTCCCAGCTGGCGTCCGGCCTCTTCGGCGAGGGCGCCCTCGAGCGGATCTTCCCGATCTGCACCCCGGACGCCTCCGACTCGGCCTCCTTCGACGAGGTCCTGGAGCTGCTCCACCTCGGCGGCCGGTCCCTCCCGCACAGCGTGCTGATGATGATCCCGGAGGCGTGGGAGAACCACACCTCCATGTCGCCGGCCCGCCGCGCGTTCTACAAGTACCACTCCACGCAGATGGAGCCGTGGGACGGCCCCGCCTGCGTCACCTTCACCGACGGCACCCAGGTCGGCGCGGTCCTCGACCGCAACGGTCTGCGCCCCGGCCGCTACTGGGTCACCGACGACGACTTCGTCGTGCTCTCCTCCGAGGTCGGCGTCCTCGACATCGACCCGGCCAAGGTCGTCCGCAAGGGCCGCCTGCAGCCCGGCAAGATGTTCCTCGTCGACACCGCCCAGAAGCGGATCATCGAAGACGACGAGATCAAGGACGCGCTGGCCGCCGAGCACCCGTACGCCGAATGGCTGGAGACGGGCGAGATCGAGCTGACGGACCTGCCCGAGCGTGAGCACATCGTGCACACCCACGCCTCGGTCACCCGCCGCCAGCAGACCTTCGGCTACACCGAGGAAGAGCTCCGCGTCATCCTCGCGCCGATGGCCCGTACCGCCGGCGAGCCGCTCGGCTCCATGGGCACGGACTCCCCGATCGCGGCCCTGTCCGAGCGCCCCCGGCTGCTCTTCGACTACTTCACCCAGCTCTTCGCGCAGGTCACCAACCCGCCGCTGGACGCCATCCGCGAGGAGCTCGTCACCTCGCTGCTGTCCTCGCTCGGCCCGCAGGGCAACCTGCTGGAGCCGACCGCCGCGTCCTGCCGCAGCGTCACGCTGCCGTTCCCGGTGATCGACAACGACGAGCTGGCCAAGCTCATCCACGTCAACGCCGACGGCGACATGCCGGGCATGAAGGCCGCCACCCTCTCGGGCCTGTACCGGGTCTCGGGCGGCGGCGCGGCGCTGGCCGCCCGCATCGAGGAGATCCGCGGCGAGGTCGACGCGGCCATCGAGAACGGCGCGCACCTGATCGTCCTCTCGGACCGTCACTCCGACGCCGAGCACGCGCCGATCCCGTCGCTGCTGCTCACCTCCGCGGTGCACCACCACCTCATCGCCACCAAGCAGCGCACCCAAGTGGGTCTGCTGATCGAGGCCGGCGACGTCCGCGAGGTCCACCACGTCGCGCTGCTCATCGGCTACGGCGCGGCCGCGGTCAACCCGTACCTCGCCATGGAGTCCGTCGAGGACCTCCTGCGCGCCGGTACCTTCCTGACCGGCCTGGAGCCGGAGCAGGCCATCAAGAACCTGATCTACGCGCTCGGCAAGGGCGTCCTGAAGGTCATGTCCAAGATGGGCATCTCCACCGTCGCCTCCTACCGCGGCGCGCAGGTCTTCGAGGCCGTCGGCCTGAACGAGGAGTTCGTCGCCGCGTACTTCGCGGGCACCGCCACCAAGATCGGCGGCGCCGGCCTGGACGTCATCGCCAAGGAGGTGGCCGCGCGCCACACCAAGGCGTACCCGGCCTCCGGCATCGCGGCCACGCACCGCGCGCTGGAGATCGGCGGCGAGTACCAGTGGCGCCGCGAGGGCGAGCCGCACCTGTTCGACCCGGACACGGTCTTCCGTCTGCAGCACGCCACGCGCAACCGCCGGTACGACATCTTCAAGCAGTACACGGACCGGGTGAACGAGCAGTCCGAGCGCCTGATGACGCTCCGCGGGCTCTTCGGCTTCAAGACGGATGGTCCGGCGGCACGTCCCTCGATCTCCATCGACGAGGTCGAATCGGTCGCCGACATCGTCAAGCGCTTCTCCACCGGCGCCATGTCGTACGGCTCCATCTCCAAGGAGGCGCACGAGACCCTCGCCATCGCCATGAACCAGTTGGGCGCCAAGTCCAACACCGGTGAGGGCGGCGAGGACCCGGACCGCCTGTACGACCCGGCGCGCCGCTCCTCCATCAAGCAGGTCGCCTCCGGCCGCTTCGGTGTCACGAGCGAGTACCTGGTCAACGCGGACGACATCCAGATCAAGATGGCGCAGGGTGCCAAGCCCGGCGAGGGCGGCCAGCTGCCCGGCCACAAGGTCTACCCGTGGGTCGCCAAGACCCGGCACTCCACCCCGGGCGTCGGTCTGATCTCCCCGCCGCCGCACCACGACATCTACTCCATCGAGGACCTGGCTCAGCTGATCCACGACCTCAAGAACGCCAACCCGGTCGCCCGCATCCACGTGAAGCTGGTCTCCGAGGTCGGCGTGGGTACGGTCGCGGCCGGTGTCTCCAAGGCCCACGCGGACGTCGTCCTCATCTCCGGCCACGACGGCGGTACGGGTGCCTCCCCGCTCACCTCGCTGAAGCACGCGGGCGGTCCCTGGGAGCTCGGCCTCGCCGAGACCCAGCAGACCCTGCTGCTCAACGGGCTGCGCGACCGCATCGTGGTCCAGACGGACGGCCAGCTCAAGACCGGCCGCGACGTCATCATCGCCGCGCTGCTCGGCGCCGAGGAGTTCGGTTTCGCGACCGCGCCGCTCGTCGTCTCGGGCTGCGTCATGATGCGCGTCTGCCACCTGGACACCTGCCCGGTCGGCATCGCCACCCAGAACCCGGTCCTGCGCGACCGCTTCTCCGGCAAGCCCGAGTTCGTCGTCAACTTCTTCGAGTTCATCGCGGAAGAGGTGCGCGAGCTCCTCGCCGAGCTGGGCTTCCGCACGATCGAGGAGGCCGTCGGCCACGCCGAGCTCCTCGACACCAGCAAGGCCGTCACGCACTGGAAGGCGCAGGGTCTCGACCTGGAGCCGCTCTTCTACGTGCCGGAGCTGCCCGAGGGCGCGGTCCGCCACGCCCTGATCGAGCAGGACCACGGCCTGGAGAAGGCGCTCGACAACGAGCTCATCCGCCTCGCCGCGGACGCGCTGAACGCCGACTCGGCCGAGACCGCACAGCCGGTCCGCGCCCAGGTCGCGATCCGCAACATCAACCGCACGGTCGGCACCATGCTCGGCCACGAGGTCACGAAGAAGTTCGGTGGCGCGGGCCTGCCCGACAACACCATCGACCTGACCTTCACCGGTTCCGCCGGCCAGTCCTTCGGCGCCTTCCTCCCGCGCGGTGTGACGCTGCGCCTCGAGGGCGACGCCAACGACTACGTCGGCAAGGGCCTCTCCGGTGGCCGCGTCGTGGTCCGTCCCGACCGCGGCGCCGACCACCTGGCCGAGTACTCGACCATCGCGGGCAACACGATCGGCTACGGCGCCACCGGCGGCGAGCTGTTCCTGCGCGGCCGCACCGGCGAGCGCTTCTGCGTCCGCAACTCCGGAGCCCTGGTCGTCTCGGAAGGCGTGGGCGACCACGGCTGCGAGTACATGACCGGCGGCACGGCGGTCGTCCTCGGCGAGACGGGCCGCAACTTCGCGGCGGGCATGTCGGGCGGCGTCGCGTACGTCATCGACCTGGACCCGGCCAACGTCAACGTCGGCAACACGGGCGCGCTCGAAGCCCTCTCCGACACCGACTCCCAGTGGCTGCACGATGTGGTGCGCCGCCACGAGGAGGAGACCGGCTCGACCGTGGCCGCGAAGCTCCTGGCTGACTGGACCGCCTCGGCGGCCCGCTTCAGCAAGATCATCCCGACCACGTACAAGGCAGTGCTCGCCGCCAAGGACGCCGCTGAGCTCGCCGGACTCTCCGAGTCCGAGACCACGGAGAAGATGATGGAGGCGGCGACCAATGGCTGACCCGAAGGGCTTCCTCACCACCCCGCGCGAGACCGCCTGCACCCGTCCTGTGGCCGAGCGCCTGGGGGACTGGAACGAGGTCTACGTTCCGGGCTCGCTGCTGCCGATCATCAGCAAGCAGGCCGGCCGCTGCATGGACTGCGGCATCCCGTTCTGCCACAACGGCTGCCCGCTCGGGAACCTGATCCCCGAGTGGAACGACTTCGCGTACCGCGAGGACTGGACCGCCGCCTCCGAGCGGCTGCACGCGACGAACAACTTCCCGGAGTTCACCGGGCGGCTGTGCCCGGCGCCGTGCGAGTCCGCCTGCGTGCTCGGCATCAACCAGCCGGCCGTCACCATCAAGAACGTCGAAGTCTCGATCATCGACAAGGCGTGGGACAACGGCGACGTCACCCCGCAGGCGCCCGAGCGCCTGTCGGGCAAGACGGCCGCGGTCATCGGCTCCGGCCCGGCGGGTCTCGCCGCGGCCCAGCAGCTGACCCGGGCCGGCCACACCGTGGTGGTGTACGAGCGCGCCGACCGCATCGGCGGGCTGCTGCGCTACGGCATCCCCGAGTTCAAGATGGAGAAGGTGCACATCAACCGCCGCATCGAGCAGATGCGCGCGGAGGGCACCAAGTTCCGTACCGGCGTCGAGGTCGGCCGCGACGTCACCGCCACCGACCTGCGCAAGCGGTTCGACGCGGTGGTCATCGCGGCGGGCGCGACCGTCTCCCGCGACCTGCCGGTCCCCGGCCGCGACCTCAAGGGCATCCACTTCGCGATGGAGTACCTGCCCCTCGCGAACAAGGTCCAGGAGGGCGACTTCATGGCGCCCCCCATCACGGCCGAGGGCAAGCACGTGGTCGTCATCGGCGGCGGCGACACCGGCGCGGACTGCGTGGGCACCGCCCACCGCCAGGGCGCGGCCTCGGTCACGCAGCTGGAGATCATGCCGCGTCCGTCCGAGGACCGGCCCGCGGGCCAGCCCTGGCCGACGTTCCCCATGCTGTACAAGGTCACCTCTGCTCACGAGGAGGGCGGCGAGCGGATCTACTCCGTCTCCACCACCCACTTCGAGGGCGACGAGGACGGCAACGTCCAGGCCCTCCACCTGGTCGAGGTCGCCTTCGAGGACGGCAAGCTCGTCCAGAAGCCCGGCACCGAGCGCGTCCTCCCCGCGCAGCTGGTCACCCTGGCGATGGGCTTCACCGGCACGGACCAGGAGAACGGCCTCACGGCCCAGTTCGGCCTGGGGATGGACGCCCGCGGCAACATCGAGCGCGACGCCTCCTACGCGACCAACGTCGACGGCGTCTTCGTCGCCGGCGACGCCGGCCGCGGCCAGTCGCTGATCGTCTGGGCCATCGCGGAAGGCCGCTCGGCCGCCCGCGGCGTGGACCGCTTCCTGACCGGCACCAGCGCCCTCCCGTACCCGGTCAAGCCGACGGACCGCTCGATCACCGTCTGATTCTCGACGCCGTGCTCGCACCGCTCGGCCGCAGTCGGCCTCCCGGGCTTCGCCCGGCTGGGCCGGCCTCCGGCCGTCGGGTGGTGTCTTGAGGCCCAGCAGTACCCCCGGCCCCGGCCGGGACCCCTCATACGGTCCGTACAACGAAGTGCGGCACTCCGACACAACGCCCGCCACGACTCCTTCTGGACGCCGTGCTCGCACCGCTCGGCCGCAGTCGGCCTCCCGGGCTTCGCCCGGCTGGGCCGGCCTCCGGCCGTCGGGTGGTGTCTTGAGGCCCAGCAGTAC
>NZ_JBHVYI010000042.1:0-35588 GCF_042880975.1 Streptomyces sp. NPDC058289 | reverse complement strand
AGTACCCCCGGCCCCGGCCGGGACCCCTCATACGGTCCGTACAACGAAGTACGGCACTCCGACACAACGCCCGCCACGTCCCCGACCAGGGGTGGCGGGCGTTGTGGCGTGTGGGGGAGGTTCAGGCTTCGGGTGTGAACTCGTACTGGAGCTCGTACAGATGACCTGCCTTCACCATCACGGTGACCTCGAGTGGCTGTCCCGCCGCGCTGTACACGGTACGGAGGGTGCGCAGGACGGGCAGGTCGCCGGGCAGGCGCAGCGCGGTGTACTGCTCCTGTGTCGCGACCCGGGCGGAGAGCCGGTCCACGCTGCGGTGGGGCGGGAAGCCGAGCCCTGTCAGTAGGGTCGGAGTGCCACCCCGGATTCGGCGGGGTTCCGCGAGGGCGGTGCCGCGCGCGAGGTCCGGCGGATAGTACGAGCTCACCAGCTCGGAGGGTTCGCCGTCGATGGTGATCAGCTGGCGCCTGCACACGGCCGGACTGCCCTCAGGGAGTCCGAGCGCGGCAGCGACATCGCCGACGACGGGCACCTCTTCCACCGCCAGTAGCGTGCTGTGAGCTGCGCGGGCCGGTTCTGACGCTTCCGCGAGCCACGGGTAGGCCGCCCCGTCCACGGCCGGCGTGAGGGAGCCGGCCGGGCGAACGGTCCGTTGCCGGGTGGGCCGTACAGTCACTGCCGCGCCCGCACGGCCCAGAGCGAGCCCCTCGTCCTTGAGGAGCTGGACGGCCTTCTGGATGGTGGCGTTGGAGGCGTCGAACCGGGATTTCAGCCGCGAGGTCGAAGGAAGCTTCGATCCGGGTGCGAGGTCGCCGCTCATGATCTCGTCCCGCAGATCGGCGGCGATGCGGGCGTGGAGCGGTCGGGGGTCGGGGCCTGCGGATTCGGAACTGGACAGGGTCATGCGACCTCGATGTCGATTTCGTACCGCAACTGCTGTCGTCCGGCAGGCATGACCATCACGTCGGCCTGGATCGGTCGGCCCGCCGAGTCATAGGTGGTCCGGGCGAGTTGGAGGACCGGCTCGACCGGCCCGAGGTTCAGATGCTCCCGCTCCTCAGGGCCGGGCATCCGGGCCGTCACGTTCTCGACGGCCCGCACGCCGATGTGTCCGAGCCCGGCCAGCAGGGTCACTGCGCCGCCTCGGATCTTCGCCGTGCCGGCCAGAGGGGTGCCTGTGGCGATGTCGGCAGGGTAATAGGTGTCGGTCAATTCGGTTGGCTCGCCGTCGAGTTCGATGATCCGGCGGCGGACGATGGTGGCCTCCCCGGTAGCGAGGCCTAGCATCCGGGCGACTTCGGCCGGGGTGTCGGCCTCACCGGCGTGCAGGACGCGCTGTGCGCCGCGTCGGCCCGCAGCCTCGGCCTCGGCGGTCCAGGCGTCGGATTCCCCGTCGGCGCGAGGGGTCAGGTACGGCATCGACGTGCTGGTCCATCCGCTGCCGCTCACGCTGCCTCCTGAGTGTCCGTCGCTCTCTGCCGGTGCCCACGTTAAGCGACGCCTCCGTCCTATCCCAGCCTGCGAACCTTGCTGCTTTTCGCGAATAGCGATACGTTCTGTATGGCCTTGGAAGCTCAGCGTTAAGGCGGTGGGGTGCTATGTCCTTGTCCCGTCAACAGCGGTTCCCTCGGGCCCGTGCCTCGGTGCGCGCGGCCCGCCAGTTCGTCGGTGACACGCTTGGCGATTGGGGCGTGTGCGAGCGGCGGGACGACATACGGCTCTGCGTGTCCGAGCTCGCCACGAATGCCGTTCTGCACGGGGTCCCGCTGGGGCGGGAGTTCTCCGTGCGGCTGGAGCGGGAGGGCGGGATCGTGACGATCGAGGTGCGCGACAGCGGCCCGGGTTCCCCCGTCGTGCAGCAGCCCGGCCTCGGTGCCCTGAGCGGCCGGGGGCTGTGGTTGGTGGTCGAGCTTGCGGACGAGTTCCAGATCCGTGATGAACGGGTGGGCAAGACGATCCTGGCCGGGTTCAAGCTGGCCTCGGCATGAGGTGAGTGACTGTGACACAACGCCCGCCACGTCCCCGACCAGGGGTGGCGGGCGTTGTGGCGTTTCGGGGCGGTTGCCTTCGGCGTGGGGGGCGGTGTGCCGAGCTGCGGGGAGGGTGGGGGCGGGTTATCAAGGGGGGTGAAGGCGAGCCCGGCTGGTGTGGGGGTCGTCGCCCCCACGGTTGAGGAGTGCGTCTCGTGGAGTTCGAGGTCAATGGCGTCCCGTGCGCGGTGGACGTGGACGGTGATCCGGCCGCCGTGGAGGTGGTGCGGGAGCAGTTGGGGCTGACCGGGACCAAGCTGGTCTGCGCCGGCGGGGTGTGCGGGGCGTGCACGATCCAGGTCGACGGTGAGCCGCGGGTGGCGTGTCTGACGCCGGCGGCCCGGCTCGGCGGGCGGCGGGTGACCACGGTGGAGGGGCTGGCCGGTCACCCGGTCGGGCGTGCCTTCGCCGGTGAGGACGCCCTCCAGTGCGGTTACTGCACGCCCGGGTTCGTGGTCGAGGCGGCCGCGTTCTTCGAGCGGTGGCGGGCCGCGCACGGGCGGAGCAGGCCGGGGCGGGAGGAGATCGCGGAGGCGCTGGCGGGCCACCTGTGCCGGTGCGGCGCCTATGAGGGGATCTTCAGTGCCGTGGCCGCCGCCTGCGCGGGCGACTACGACGGGGAGGTGCCGGCCCCGCCGCGGGCCGAGGCCCCCGAGAAGGTCGACGGGTCGGCCCGGTACACCACCGATCAGCGGCCCGAGGGGCTGCTCGAGGGAGTGATCATCCGGTCGCCGCACGCGCACGCCCACGTACGGTCCCTGGAGGCCGGGGATCTGCCGCTGGTGCCGTTGCTGCCCCCCGACGGGGTGGTGCGGTACGTCGGGCAGCCGGTGGCGGCGGTCGCGGCGCCGGACCGGGCCTCCGCGCGGGCGGCCGCCGAGCGGGTCACCGTGGAGTACGAGGTGCTGCCGGCCGCCCTCGACGTGGGCCGGGCGCGGGCCGGCGAGGGGCCGCTGGTCTACGAGGACAAGGCGTCGCGGAAGCTGGCGCCCGGGTCGGGCGAGGCTCCTCAGTTGACTCCCGCCCGCTGGCGCGGCAACCGGCGGGGCCCGTCCGCCATGAGCAAGCGGCCCGCCACGGCCGTGCGCCGGATCACGGAGGCCCGCAAGAACAGCCCCGAGCGGGTGGTCGAGGGCCTGTTCACCACCGCCGCCCAGACCCACACCCCGCTCGAACCGCACGCCTGCCTGGCCCGCTGGGACGAGGGCACCCTCCACCTGGAGGTGTCCACGCAGTCGGTCATGCAGGTGGCCGTACTCGCCTCCGAGCGCTTCGGCGTGCCCCTCGACCGGGTGGTGGCCCGGGCCGTCCACGTGGGCGGCGGCTTCGGCTGCAAGATGGGGCTGACCTCCGACGTGGTCGCCGCGGTGGAGCTGGCCCGGCTGCACGGCGCCCCGGTGCGGGTGGTGCTGGACCGGGACGAGGAGCTCACCGACGGCGGGTACCGGCCCGGCACCCGGATCCGGCTGGCGATGGCCGCGGACGCCGCGGGGGAGCTGAGCGCGCTGGCCATGGACGTGGACACCGACGGCGGGGTCTCGGTGGGCGGCACCGTCGCGGCGCTGGCCCGGTTCATGTACGGCAAGGCCCCGCGCCGGCTCCGCGACTTCGACACGGTCACCCACCGGCCGCCGGGCGCGCCCTTCCGCGGCCCGGGCGGACCCACGATGTGCTGGGCCCTGGAGCAGGCCGTCGACGAGATGGCCCACCGGCTCGGCCAGGACCCCATCGCGCTGCGCCGCCGCTGGGACGGGAACCCGAAGCGCCACGCGCTGTACGACCTGGCCGCGGCGCTCCCGGCCTGGTCGGGGACCCGCGGCGGCACCGGACGCTTCCGCCGGGGCGTCGGCGTGGCCGCGGCCAACTGGCTGTACTTCCTCGACCCCGTCACCGAGGTCGAGCTCACCGTCGAGGACGGGATCGTGGTCGCCCGCTGCGCCGTGCAGGACATGGGCACGGGCTCGCGCACCGTCCTGCGCCGGGCCGTCGCCGAAGGGCTCGGCGTGCCGGAGGAGAGGGTGCGTGCCGAGGTCGGGCACAGCGCCACCGTGCACGGGCCCACCTCCGGCGGCAGCCGCACCACGCCGTCGATCGTGCCCGCCGCCATGGACGCCGCCGAACGGCTGCGCGACGCGCTCGGCGCCGATGACGGCGACGTGGCCTCCCGGTTGGGCCTTGCGAACGGAGTGCGGGTCACCGGCCGCCGCCACCGCGACCGCCGGGGCTTCGTCACCCCCCTCAACCTGACCATGGGAGGCGTGGCGATCGGCCGCGGCTTCACCGGATCGGTGCAGGTCGCCGAGGTGGAGGTGGACACCCGGCTCGGCCGGATCCGGCCGCTGCGGGTGTGGAGCGGCATCGCCGCCGGCCGCATCCACGAGGAGCGCCTCGCCCGCAGCCAGTGCGAGGGCGCCGTCGTCCAGGGCGTCGGCTACGCCCTGTTCGAGGAGCGGCGCACCGACCCGGCCACGGGCCGGGTGCTGACCGACAACCTGGAGGACTACCGCATCCCCGGCATCGGAGACACCCCCGAGATCACCGTCCACTTCCATCAGGAGGGCTTCGCACACGTCCCCGGCGGCGGAGTCGGCCTCGGGGAGATCGCCACCCTGCCCACCGCGGCCTGCTTGGCCAACGCGGTCCACGATGCGACCGGCTGGCGCCCGTACGACATGCCCATCCGCCCCGACCGGCTCCTGGAAGGACTGGCCACGTGAGCACCGAGCCCATCCTCACCGACCTCTCGGCCGCCGTCCTGGCGCGTGGCGGGGAGCTGCGCGCCGGCGGCACCGACACCACCGCCCGGCAGCGCTCCGGCATCGCCCCGGGACCGTTCACCGACCTCGACGGCGCAGGCCGCCTGCGCGGCTGTACGCCGCTGCCCGGCGGCGGGCTGCGGATCGGCGCCCTGACCACGCTCGCCGCGCTGACCACCGATCCGCGGGTCCGCTCCGGCTGGCCCGCCGTGGCGGTGTCGGCCGGGACCGCGGCGACCCCGCAGATTCGCGCCGCAGGCACCCTGGGCGGCAACCTGCTCCAGCGCAACCGCTGCTGGTACTACCGCAATCCGCACTTCAGCTGCCTCCAGAAGGGCGGCTCCGGCTGCCCCGCGCGAGAGGGCGACCACCACTTCGGAGTGGTCAGCGGCGCCGGCCCGTGCGTCGCCCCGCACCCGTCGACCCTCGCGATGGCCCTGCTCACCTACGACGCCCGGGCCGAGATCCACGGCGAATCACAGCGCACGGTGGCCGAGTTGTACGGGGACGGCGACCGGCTCCACCAGGCCGACCACCTGCTGGCGCCGGACCGCATCCTCACCGCGGTCCTGCTGCCGCCGCCCCTGCCCGGCGAACGGGCCGCCTGCCACCGGGCCACCAGTCGCGCCCACGGCGAATGGCCCCTGGTCGAGGCCACCGCCCGGCTCGCGCTCGACGGCGCGACCGTCACGCACGCCGCCGTCGCGGCGGGCGGGGTGGCGCGGGTTCCGCTGCGGCTGCCGGAGGTGGAGGCCGCCCTGATCGGCCGGGAGGCCACCCCCGAGGTCCTCGCGGCCGCGGCCGCGACGGTGCTCGCCCGCTGCCGGCCGCTGCCCCAGACCGGATACAAGACCACGCTGTTCCGCGACACCGTGCTGGAGGTACTGGAGCGGGCCGCCGCCCCCACTGGTTAGCATCCCGCCGGCCGTAGGGCCAGGACCCGGCCCTACGGCTGCCGCGCCCGCGCCGCGGCCCGGTAGACGGTCGGCGTGGAGCCCGTGCGGCGGACCAGGTGGGCGCGGAGGGAGTCGGCCGTCCCGAGGCCGCTGCGCGCGGCGACCTGGTCCATCGGGAGCGTGGTCGTCTCCAGGATCTCGCGGGCGCGGTGCAGGCGCTGGTGCAGGAGCCACTGCAGGGGGCTGAGACCCGTTTCCGAACGGAAGCGGCGCGTCAGGGTGCGCACGCTCAGGCCCGCGTGCCGGGCCAGGTCGGCCAGAGCGGTCGGCTCGTGCAGGCGGGCCAGGGCCCAGGCGCGGGTCGCGGCGAGGGAGGTGCCGCGGTCGGCCGGGAGCGGGGTCTCGATGAACTGGGCCTGGCCGCCCGGCCGTACGGGGGCCGCGACCACCAGGCGGGCGGTGCCGTTCGCGACGGCGGCTCCGTAGTCGCAGCGCACCATGTGCAGGCACAGGTCGATCCCCGCGGAGAGCCCCGCCGAGGTCAGCACCCCGTCGTCCTCGACGAACAGCACGCCCGGCACGAGGTCGACCGCGGGGAAGCGCTTCCTGAACTCCTCCGACATGCTCCAGAAGGTCGTGGCGCGGCGGGAGTCGAGGAGACCGGCCTGGGCGAGGACGAACGCGCCCGTGCAGATGGACGCGATGCGCCGGCCCTGCGCGGCCGCGGCCCGCAAGGCGTCCAGTACGCGCGGGTCGGCGCTGACCCGGGCGCCCGTCCCCGTCACCATCACCGTGTCGGCCCGCTCGATGGCCTCCAGGCCGTGGCGCACGACGATGTCGATGCCGATCGCCGCGGCGACGACGCCGGGGGTGGGCGTGCAGACCGTCACCTCGTAGGCCGGGTCCTCCCCGATCCGCGTCGCGCCGAAGACCACCTCCGGGATCGACAGGTCGAAGGTGGTCACCGGGGGCACCGCGATGACCGTCACCCGGTGCGGGCGGTGGGTCGGCGGACCGGAAGCAGGACCGGAAGCAGGACCGGGTGCAGGAGGAGTCGTCATGGCTCGAATCTCCGGACGGCTGGCATTCGGGCCACTACTGTACGGCGCCGCACCGAGCGAGGGTTGATCCACCGCATGAACAACTCAGGCCTTCAGCAGGGGAGTACAGCCATGTCCGTGCACGTCGTCACCGGCGCCGGCCCGATCGGCACCGCCACCGCCCGCTTGCTCGCCGCGTCCGGCGAACCGGTCCGTGTCATCACCCGCAGCGGCGGCGGGCCCGAGCATCCGCTCGTCGAGCGGGTCGCCGCCGACATCACCGACGCCGACCGCCTCACCGAGCTGCTCCGGGGTGCACGCACCCTCTACAACGCGGCCGCTCCCGCCTATCAGGACTGGCGCACCGCCTTCCCGCCGCTGGCCGCCTCCCTGCTCACCGCCGCCGAGCGGACCGGCACGGACTACGTGATGCTGGGGAACCTCTACGGGTACGGACCCGCGGAAGGGCCCCTGACCCCCGGTCTGCCCCTGCGGCCGACCTCGGACAAGGGGCGGGTGCGCGCCGCGATGTGGAGGAGGCGCTGGCCGCCCACGAGGCCGGGCGCGTGCGCGTCGCCGAGGTCCGGGCCAGCGATTTCCTCGGCGAAGGGGCGCTCTCCCTGTTCACCTGGACGGTCGTCCCCGCCGTGCTCGCGGGCACGGAGGCGCTGCTCCCGGTCGGCCTCGACGAGGCGCACGCCTGGTCCTACGTGGGCGATGTGGCCCGCACCCTCGTCGCCGTCGGCGGCCGGGAGGACGGCTGGGGCCGCGCCTGGCACGTGCCGTCCACCTCGGAGCTGTCCGTCCGGGCCCTGGCCGGCCGGCTCGCCGAAGCCGCCGGTGCACCGGACCCGCGGCTGCGGCGGATGACGCCCGGAGAGCTGGCCGAGCAGGTCGCCGGGGACGCCGTGACGGCCGAGATCCCGGAGATGGCGTACCTGTACGACGGGTCGCTGCGCCTCGACGCCTCCGAGACCGAGACCGTGCTCGGCGTACGGGCCGCCGCGCTGGACCTCGTCCTCAAGGAGCTGGCGGAGAGCGGGAGCTGATGCCCCCGGCCGGCCCTACCCGCGAGTATTGACTATTAGTCAATTCAGGCCCACGCTCGACGCGAGCCGTCGTGTCGTCTTTGGTGTGGGAGGTCGTCCCGTGCGTACAGATGAGGAAATGGGCCGTTTGGGCGGGGAGTTGGGGGGCGCCCGGCCTCCCGCGTCGTTCGAGGAGCTGGACGCGAGGGAGCTCGCGCGGCTCGCCGAGGCGCTCAAAGCGGAGCGTGCGCGCCAGGCCGAAGGCCTGAACCAGGCCGCCGAGGAGGCGCTGGGGCTGGTCCCCGCCCTCGCCCGCGGGGCCGTGCGCAAGGTGCTGTTCCGGTGAGCCGCGCCGAAGTGGAGAAGATCGCCCGGCTGGTGGGCTCGGACGCCGGGGAGCTCGGCTTCCTGCGCGGGCTGCCGGACGAGGACGTACGGGCGTTTCGCGAGCAGGTCAGCGGCGTACTGAACGACGGCGCACCCGAGATGCTCGACCGGATCGCCGCCGCGACCAAGCTGGTGCCGGCCGGAGTGGCGGCCGCCATCTCGCAGAAGGCGCTCGGTCCCCGGCTCGCCGCCGGGGTGGCCGGCCGGCTGGAGGCGGGCCGGGCCGCCGCCATCATCGAGAAGCTGCCCGTCTCCTTCACCGCCGAGGCCTGCGGACACCTGGACCCCCGGAAGATCTCCGGGATCGTCGACCGGCTCGACGAGGGGCTCGTCGTACGCATCGCCACCACCCTCGCCGAGAATCGCGACCACCTCACCATGGGCCGGTTCGTCGGTCACATGCGGGACCAGGTGCTCCGCCGGATCCTGGACCAGGTGGACGACGCGGCGGTGCTGCGCGCCGGCTTCTACGTCGACCAGCCCGAGCGGCTGCCCCGGATCCTGGAGCTCATGGGCGACGACCGCCTCGGCGCGGTCGTACGGGCCGCTGCCGCCGAGGGGCTCTGGGAGGAGGCCCTCGGAGTCGCCGCGATGGTCGGCGGCGACCAGCGGCTGCGGATCGCCGAGCTCACGGCCCGCCTCGACGCGGTCGAGCTCGACTCGCTCGTACGGGTCACGCACGCAGAGGGGCTGTGGGAGTCCCTGCTCCCGCTCGTGGCGCTGCTCGGCGAGGAGGACCGGCTCGCGGTGGCCCGGCTGGACTCCCTGCGGGACCCGCTCGTGCTGGCCGGGGTGGTACGGGCCGTCGTGGCGACCGCACTGTGGGGCGCGTTCCTCCCGCTGGTCGGCGTACTGCCCGAGGAGGCGCGCAAAATGGTGGCCGATGCGGCCGCCGGGCTGGGCGACGCGGAGCTCGACGGGCTCGTGCGCGAGGTCGACGAGCAGGACCTGTGGGAGCTGGTGCTGCCGCTCGTCGAGCTGATGGAGGAGTCGGGGAAGGAACGGATCTTCGCCCTGCCCGCCTTCCAGGACCAGCCGGAGTAGGGCGGGGACCGGCGGGCCCGGCCGCCGCTAATGGCTGAGCATCGCGAGGAGCGCGCGGCGCGGCAGCAGGCGTGCGGCCAGGACGAAGAGGGAGTTCGCCCGCCCCGGGACGACGGTGGGGCGGGTGCGGCGGTCCAGGGCGCGCAGGGCGGTGCGGACCACCGTCCGCGGGCTCTGGACCAGGGCCGCCGGGGCGTCCTGATGGTGCGCCGACCCGGATCCGCCGGAGGTCGGACCGGGGCAGAGGGCCATGACCCGGACTCCGAGGGGGCGTTGCTCGTGCCAGAGGGCCTCGGAGAAGGCGGTCACGAAGGCCTTGCCGGCGCTGTAGACGGCGAGGCCTGGGGCCGGCGCGTGGCCGAGGGTGGAGGAGACGTTGATGAGCGCGTCTCCGCGGCGGGCCCCGGAGAGGAAGGCGTGCGCCAGGGTGACGACGGCGTCGCAGCCCAGGTGCAGGGATGCGAGCGCGTCCTCGGGGCCGGTCCGGGTGAAGGGGCCGTGGTGGGCGGCGCCGGCGTTGTTGACCAGCAGGTTGACGGGCCGTCGGACCAGCTCGGCGGCGACCAGCCGCTGCCCTTCGGGGGTCGAGAGGTCGGCGACCAGGTAGCGGTGGCCGGGACCGAGGTCCTCGACGAGGGCGCGCAGCCGGTTCTCCCCCCGGGCCACGGCGGTCACGGTCCAGCCGGCCGAGGCGAGTTCGCGGGCGAAGGCCCGGCCGATGCCCGAACTGGCCCCGGTGACCAGGGCCGCGCGGGAGGTCACTTCTCGGCCCCGGGCACCGTGCCGGGCGACAGCAGGAAGGAGACCTTCTCCATGACCGCCTGACGCTGGGTGTTCTGGAAGGCGGCGATCCGCCACCGCCCGTCGCCCTCGCGGGTCAGCGCGTACGTCTGGACCTTCGACAGTTCCTCCGGCCGCCCGCCCGTGTAGGTGTCGCCGCGGCTGGTGACGACGGCCGCGTCGGGGCCGAGGAAACGGATGCCCAGGATCGAGTCGGCTAGCTGCGTCCCCTTGACGAAGCCGCCGAAGAGGGCCCGGTGGGCTTCGGTGATGTCGGCGCGGCCCTGGTAGTGGGTGCCGACGTAGGTCGTGTACGTGGCGTCCTGCGTGAAGAGGGCTCCGTACGCGTCGGCGTCGGCGGCGCCCCAGGCCGCGGTGAGCGAGGACAGCACCGCGCAGACGGCGTCGCGGTCGCCGGAGCCGGTGCCGGTGCCCGTGGCGGTGACGGCCGTGCAGGCGGCGGAGCCGGTGACCTTGACCTCAGAGGTGGCGTCGACCCACAGGTAGCCGCCGCCGGCCGTGAGGCCCAGGGCGAGTGCAGCGGCGATCAGGGCCCGCTTGAGGGTGCGCCGGCGTCGACGGGGTGACGCGGGTGGGGTGGCGGGGGCGCCGGCTCCGGGGTGCGAGGCGGCGGCGAGGTCGGTGGCGGGGGCGGTGGTCATGCGGGCTCTCCGTGACGTCGTCGGGTCGGGGGTGTGCGCGGGGCGGCGGCTGCCCACGTCAGCGCTCGGCGGCCGGGACGAGACCCGGGGCGAACCGGTAGGAGACGGCTTCCATCAGGGGCTTGCGCCGGGTGTTCTGGAAGGCGGCGACCCGCCACTGGCCGTCGCTCTCGCGGATCAGCGTGTAGGTCTGGATCTTGCTGAGCTTCGTCGGGCGCTTGCCCTTGTAGGTGTCCCCGCGGCCGTTCACCACGGCCACGTCGGGCCCGTAGAAGCGGACGTCGAGGATCTCGTCCGCCAGCCGGGTGCCTTTGAGGAAGCCGGCGAAGAGGGTGCGGTGGCTGTCCACGATGTCGCGGCGGCCCCGGTAGAAGGTGCCGACGTAGGTGATGTACGTGGCGTCCTCGGTGAAGAGCTCGCCGTACGCCTCGGCGTCGTGGCGCTCCCAGGCGGCGACGAGCCGGTCGAGCACGGCCCGGACGGAGGCCGGGGCGGAGGCGATGGACTCGCTGGTGGGCTGCTGCATGACGGACCACTCCCCAATTGGCTAGACTGAGGCAGATACTGAGCAAACGCAGTATCTGCATGCGTGCAGATATAAAGGTAGGAGGCGATCCCGAGAATGGCAACAGGTGGCGGCGGCCCGGACGCGCACACGATCTTCCGGCAGTACCTGGACGCCGTCGGGCTCCAGGGCCTGGCCAGCGCCGAGGCGGCCGGACTCCACACCTCCGAGTGGTACGCGCTCAGTCTCATCACCCTGGAAGGGGGGCTGTCCTCCGGCGAGCTCGCCACCCGCACCGGGTTGACGACGGGCGCGACGACCCGGCTCATCGACCGCCTCGAACGGGCCGGTTACGCCCGCAGGGCCGCCGATCCGGGGGACCGGCGCCGGGTCATCGTGGAGCCCGTGGCAGACGCGCTGGACCGCATCGAGGGCGTGGTCGGACCGGCCCGCAGGCACGTCGCGGCAGTGATCGGCTCCTACACCCCGGAGCAGCAGGCCCTGCTCTTCGACTACTTCGCCCGCGCCGCGCCCGCGTTCCGCGCGGCCACGGAGGAGATCCGCGGCGCCACCGCGCCCCGCCGGAGCAAGGCGCGCCCGGCAGCGGAGTAGGGGAGCGGGGGAGCGAGGGGGGTCGGCCGCGGTGCCGTGCGGCCGTCCCGTCAACAGGTGACCGCGGGCTCTCGTGCCTCTGCGTCAACCCCCGGGCCTTCTGGTAACAGTGGGTCACATGCTCCCCTCCCACATGCTGTTGAGCTGCCTGCTGGGCGCCGCGCTGCTCGCCCCCGTCCCCCTCGGGGCCGCCGACGGTCACACCGGCACCGGCGCCGACGGTCGCACCGTCGAGTACCGCGGGCTGCGCCTCACCGTCCCCGCCGACTGGCGGGTCGTCGACCTCGACCGCAACCCCGACGCCTGCCTGCGCCTCGACCTGCCCACCCTCTACCTCGGGCACGCCGGCGCCCAGGGCGAATGCGGAGCCGCCCGCGCCGCGGCCCCCCGCTCCGACACCCTGCACCTGGAGCCGCTCGACGGTGCCCCGCCGCGCGCCGACATCCCCACCGTCGGAGGCGACGAGGGCGACCCCCTGCCCAAGGTCCGGGGCGACAGCAACGAGATCCGCTACGCCCTGCGCCGCGCCGGGGTGATGGCCACCGTCTCCTACGGGTCCACACCCGAGGCCGTCCGCACGGTCCTGACCCGGGCCCGCGCCCTCGCGCCCCCGGCCGCCCCCGGCCCGGTCCCCGTCGATCCGGTCGGCGTGGTCGGCGGGGGTTCCCGTACCACCGTCCAGACGCCCTTCACCGGCGAGGGCTTCGACGCCTGCACGGCCCCCACCCAGCGCACCATGAACGCCTGGCGGGCCGACTCGCCCTTCGGCGCCGTCGGCGTCTACATCGGCGGCCGCGCCCGCGCCTGCGCGCAGCCGCAGCTCACCGCAGGCTGGGTGAGCCGGCAGGCCGAGGCGGGCTGGCACCTGATGCCGATCTGGGTGGGCCCCCAGCCCTGGAACAGCTCCTCCACGGGGCTCTCCACCGACCCCTCCGAGGCCAACGAACAGGGCCGGGCCGAGGCCGAGGGCGCGGCCCACGCGGCCGCGGCGCTGGGCATGGCCGAGGGCACGGTCCTCTACAACGACCTGGAGAACTACACGGACCGGGCCACCTGGGACGCCCCGGTCGTCGCCTACCTCACGGCCTGGACGGCCCGGCTGCACGAACTGGGCTACGGGGCCGCCGCCTACGTCTCGGCGAGCTCCGGGGCCAAGGCGCTGAGCGCCCACTACGCGCAGGCCCCGGACGCCATGCCCGACGTGCTGTGGGTGGCCCGCTGGAACGGGTCGGCCTCGGTCACCGACGCCGACCTGGGCCTGCCCGCCGGGACCGACCAGTGGACGGGGGGCCGCCGCGCGCACCAGTTCCGGGGAGACCACGACGCCACGTACGGAGACGTGACGCTCAACATCGACCGGAGCTGGCTGGACGTCGGCGCGCAGACTCCTGCCAAGGCCCCGAAGGCCCCGAAGGCCCCGAAGGTCCCGGGCAAGGCCAAGAAGGCTCCCGCCAAGTCCCCGGCCAAGTCCCCCGCCAAGTCCCCGGCCAAGGTGCCCGCGAAGGCGCCCGCCAAGACGCCGGCGGTCATCCCGGCGAGGACCCCGGCCAGGGTCTAGCTCAGCCCGCCGCAGGCTCCTCGCGGGCCGGCTCGTCGTCATTGCCCCGGCGCAGGGTGCGCAGTCCGTGCTCCGGGGTCCACGAGCGGACCACCAGGTCGTCGCCCTCGACCCCGACGTGGACCACCTCGGTCAGCTCGGCGCGGAACAGGTCGAAGGGGTGCGGGGTGTCGTTCTCCTCGGCCTCCTCCGCGTACCGGTGGAGCTCGGGCTGTTCCACGATCTCCACCGCGCGCCCGGCGATCCGTACGTCCCCGTCGGGCATGGTCTCGCCCGCCCCCGGGTTGGTGTGCAGGGCGAAGCGCCCGTCGCGCCGCAGGTCCTTCCCCTTCATGGAACCGGGCATCATGCCCAGCCAGAGCTCACCGCCGCGGATCTCGACGTTCAGTCCGGTCGCGCGCGGGGAGCCGTCCTTGCGCAGGGTCGCCAGGACGTGGTGCGGGAACTGAGCGAAGCGGGCCTGGACGGCCGCCGCGAATTCCGGTTCCGCCTTTTCGAATACGGCCCAATTGTTCGTCGTCATACCTCCATCAAAGCGCGAGGTACTCACACCCGCCGCTCAGGCGCGCACGATTCCCGCCGCCCGGGCCGCCGCCAGCCACACGGGGAACTCCCCGACGAGCCGGTCGTACAGCTCCGAGTCCGCGACGGTCCGTGGGTCGAGTCCGGCATGGAAGTAGCCCGAGTTGTCCACCGCCCGCTTTTGCGGGACGGGCAGTGCGTCCAGCCGCCGTAGGAAGTCGAACTGCGAACTGCGGGTGTTGCCGAAACCGACGAACTGCCAGAAGAGCGGCAGCCGGGCCGCCTTGCACAGGTACTTCTCGGCGGCGAGCTTGTTGATCGGGCCACCGTCGGTCTGGAAGACCACGAGCGCGGGGACGGTGGACCCCGAGTCCAGGTAGTGGTCGATCACCGCGTCCATCGCCGCGTGGTAGGCCGTCTTGCCCATGTGGCCGAGGCCGGCGACGATCGCGGTGACCCGCCCCTCGTGGCCGGCCAGTGAGATCTCCTCGACCGCGTCGACCTCGGTGGAGAAGAACACGACCGGCACGCGGGCGTCGTCGTCCAGGTGCGCGGAGAGCCCCAGCACCCGGTCGGCGAGGGCCTGCACGCTGCCGTCGTCGTAGTACGGGCGCATCGAGCCGGAGTAGTCGAGGACGAGGTAGACCGCGGCGCGTCCGCCCTCCAGGCCGTGTTTGCGGAGCGAGACCCCGGCACTCTTGTAGAGGCTGACCAGCGCCGGAGCGGTCTCTTCGATCTTCCGGAGGTCCATCGCGCTGCCCGTCATGGGGCCGAGCGTACGACAGCCCGCGGACCCCGCGCCCCCGGTGGCCGGCGCGTCACCCGGCCGGGAGGAACCCCAGCCGGGCCGCCAGTCGTTCGCGGTGTGCGGCGGGGGAGCCGAAGAGCAGGGCCGAGCCGTGGGCCCGCTTGAAGTACTCGTGCGCCTCGTGCTCCCAGGTGATGCCGATGCCGCCGTGCAGTTGGATCATCTCGCCCGCCACGTACGCGTAGGCCTCCGAGCAGGCCGACTTGGCGGCGGCCGCCGGCTCCGGGGCCGCGTCGGCTGCGGCCGCCGCGAGGGCGAGGGAGCGGGCTCCCTCCACCGCGGTGTGCAGGTCGGCGAGCCGGTGCTTGACCGCCTGGAAGGAGCCGATGGGTCGCCCGAACTGCACCCGCTCCTTCGCGTACCGGACCGTCGCCTCCAGCGCCCGCGCCGCCGCCCCCGCCTGCTCGGCGGCGAGCGCCGTGCAGGCCAGGTCCCGGACCCGGGCGAGGACCCCGGCGCCGTCGGCCGAGAGCAGCCGGGCCGGGGTCCGGTCCAGGGTCAGCTCCGCGAGGGGGCGGGTGCGGTCCATCGTGGACCGTACGGCGAAGGCCGCCGGCGCGGCGGTGAGTTCGAACAGCCCGAGCCGGCCCGCGCCCGCGCCCGGGGCGCCGTCCATCCGGGCGAACGCCAGCAGCAGGGACGGTTCGGCGGGGCCCGCCAGGACGTACTGCTTCGTGCCCGTGAGCAGCCAGTCCGGTCCGGCGGGCTCGGCCCGGGCCGACAGGTCGGCGGGCTCCCACCCGCCCCCCGTGGCGAGCGGGTCGCCCGGGGTCTCCGCCCAGGCCAGGGCGCCCACGACCGTGCCCTCCGCGAGGTGCGGCAGGTGGATCGCGCAGGCCTCCCGGTCCCCGGATGCGAGCAGGGCCCCCACCGTCAGCACCGCCGAGCCCAGGTACGGTACGGGGCTCAGCGCGCGCCCCAGTTCCGCCATGACCACCCCGACTTCGGCCGGCCCGCAGCCCAGCCCGCCGTACTCCTCGGGGACCGCCAGCGCGGCCGCGCCGATCTGCGCCGTCAGCGGAGCCCAGGCCGTGTGGCCGGGGTGGCGGGCCAGGACCGCCCGTACCGCGTCCCGGAGTTCCTCCTGCTCCCTCGTCAGCTCCAGCGTCCTCACGCCGACTCCCCTCGTGCCGTGCGGCGCAGCTCCGTCTTCAGCAGCTTGCCGCCCGCGTTGCGCGGGAGCTCCTCCATCCGGGTGAACCGCCGCGGCACCTTGAAATTGGCCAGCCGTTCCCGGGTCCACGCGGTCAGCTCCTCGGAGGTGACCGGCCCGGTGGTGACGACGTAGGCCACCCCGACCTCGCCGAGCCGCTCGTCGGGGGCGCCGACGACCGCCGCGTCGGTGATGGCGGGATGGGTCAGCAGCACGTTCTCCACCTCCGCCGGGTAGGCGTTGAAGCCGCCGACCACGTACATGTCCTTCAGTCGGTCGGTGATGGAGAGGTAGCCCCGCCCGTCGAGCACGCCGATGTCCCCGGTGCGCAGCCAGCCGCCGGGCAGGACGGCTTCGGCGGTGCTCGCCGGGTCGTCCAGGTAGCCGGGGGTGACGTGGTAGCCGCGGACCTGCACCTCGCCCGGCTCCCCTGCGGGCAGCAGCGCGCCGAGCGGGTCGGTGATCCGTACCTCGGTGTCCGGCAGCGGCAGGCCGACGGTGTGGGCGAGGGTCCGGGCGTCGGCGTCGGTGGGGCAGACGGACACGACGCCGCCGGACTCGGTGAGCCCGTACGCGGTGAACACGTCGGGCGCCCCCAGTTCGGCGCGGATCTCCTCGACGAGGGAGGTGGGCACCGAGGCGGCTCCGGTGCCGGCCAGGCGCAGCGCGGACAGGTCGTGCGCGGCCCGCGCCGGGTGGCGGATCAGGCCGTGGAAGACGGTCGGCGGGCCCATCAGGCAGGTGACGCGCTCGGCGGCCATGCGGTGCAGGATGCGGTCGGTGTCGTAGACCGCCTCGGGGAGCATGGTGACCCCGCGCAGCAGGCAGGCGAGCACCCCGGCCTTGTAACCGAAGGTGTGGAAGAAGGGGTTGACCAGCAGGTACCGGTCGCCCGGGCGCAGGGTGACGAGGCCGGACCAGGAGGCGTAGAGCCGGACCGTCTGGCCGTGGGTGGTCATGACGCCCTTGGAGCGGCCGGTGGTGCCGGAGGTGTAGAGGATGTCGCTGAGGTCCTCGGGGCGTACGGCGGCCGCGCGCGCGGCGCGCTCCGCGTCGGGGACGGCCCCGCCGGCGTGCAGGTACGCCTCCCAGGAGACGCTCCCGGGCGGGCCGTCGGTAGCCGTCGGGAGGTTCCCCTCGCGCCCGTCACGCAGGACCACGGTCGAGGCGAGCGCCCCGAGGTCCTCGCCGGAGGCGTGCAGGTCACGGGCGTAGTCGGTACCGAGGAACCCGCGCTCGGTGAACAGGACGCGGGAGCCGCTGCGCCGGATGATGTCGGCGGCCTCGGCGGGCTTGTAGCGGGTGTTGACCGGTACGAGGACCGCTCCGGCGCCGACCGCGCCGAGGGCGGCGGTGATCCACCGGCGGCTGTTGGGGGCCCAGATCGCGACCCGGTCGCCGGGGCGGATGCCGTGGGCGATGGCGGCGCGGGCGGCCGCGGAGATTTCGGCGGCGAGGCGGGCGAAGGTCCAGCGGACCTCTCCGTCGGCGAGCGCCTCGCGCTCCCCGTACGCGGCGGCGGCGTACTCGGGGAGCCGGGCGAGCGTGGCGGGCTGCTGTGGCTGTGGCTGTGGCTGAGGCGGGGGTGGTGGTGGCATCGGACCCTCCCTACTTGACGAGCGAGCGTGGGCGGTATCCAATCACAGGTGTTTCGGTTAGGCATATACCTAGTAGAAATAATCAGGGAGGGTTCTCATGAGGGAGGAAGCCATGTCCGACATGAAGTCGGTCCTGTCCAGCTTCTGCACCGGCGTCGCCGTCATCACGGCATGCGGAGCCGACGGCCGTCCCGTCGGGATGGCCGTCCAGTCCTTCTCGTCCGTTTCCCTGGACCCGCCGCTGGTCTGCTTCTGCCCGGCGCGCACGTCCACCACCTGGCCCCGGATCCAGGCGGCGGGAGCCTTCGCCGTCAACATCCTCGCCGCCGACCAGCAGGAGCTGTGCCGCCGGTTCGCCGTCACCGGGGGCGACAAGTTCGCCGGGGTCTCCTGGCGGGCCGGCGCCAACGGCGCGCCCGTGCTGGACGGGGTCCTCGCCACCGTCGAGTGCGATACGGAAGCCGTCCTGGACGGCGGCGACCACGCCATCGCGCTCGGCCGGGTCACCGCGCTGACGGCGCACCGCGAAGGCGCGCCGCTGCTCTACTTCCGGCGCACCTACGGGCGCTTGCCGGGCGCCGAGTCCGGGGTTGAGCCCCGCCCGCTCTCCAGCTCCGCAATGTCGTCGAGCATGGCCGCCGCCAGGTCGCGCTCGGAGGCGTAGTACCGCTCCGCCCACTTGAGGGTGAGCGTCGGGTACGCCCACGAGGCCTCTTCCCGGGCCCCGTCCGCGTCGGCCACCGCGCGCCGCCGCATCTTCTCCGCGAACTCCTGGTGCTGTACGAGGACTTCGCGCATCTGCTCCGGCTCCAGCAGGTGCCCGAGCCACAGCCGCAGCATCGGCCCGTGCTTGAGCACCGGCGGGTCGACGGGCGCCTCGCGCGCCCAGCGCCGTACGGCCGTCATGCCCTCGTCCGTGATCCGGTACACCCGCTTGTCGCGGGTGCCGGTCTCCTGGGCGACCATCCGCGAAGAGGCGTAACCGGCCTTCTCCAGCCGCTTGAGCTCGCTGTAGATCTGGCTGAAGGACGGGCTCCAGTAGAAGAAGCGCAGTGACCAGTCCGACCACTTCTTCAGGTCGTAACCGGAGAGCTCCTCCCCGAAGGAGAGCAGCCCGAGCACCGCCCAGCTGGTCGCGGGGAGCGTGCGCCCGTTCGTGTCTTCTGCCGCCTCGTTGGTCACGCAGCGCAGTCTACGACCGGTCTTCGCGGCGGCCCTTCCCCCGGCCCGGTATGACTGCTAGAAGTATTCCTATTCGAAATACATCACCGACGTGCCGTGCGCAGCGCACGGCTGGGAGGCACCCCGTGAAGTTCTCGATGATCTTCGAGGCGCAGCTCGTCGACCCGACGCCCGAACGCGAGCGCCAGGTCATCCACGACTGCGTCGAACAGGCCGTGTTCGCCGAGGAGATGGGCTTCGACCGGATCTGGGCCGTGGAGCACCACGCCCTCACCCAGTACGCCCACATGAGCGCCTCGGAGATCTTCCTGACCTGGGTCGCCGCCCGGACCGAGAAGATCCGCATCGGCCACGGCGTCGTCACCATGCCCTTCGGCTACCAGCACCCCGTGCGCGTGGCCGAACGCGCCGCCATGCTCGACGTGCTCTCCGGCGGCCGCGTGGACATCGGCGCCGGACGCGGGGCCACCCGCCAGGAGATGTCCATGTACGGGGTCCGCCCCGAGGACACCTACCCGCAGATGGAAGAAGCGCTGCGGATCTTCTCCTCCGCCTGGCGCGAGGAGAAGTTCGAGTGGCACGGCTCCATCGACATCGGCCCCGGCGCGATCCTGCCCCGGCCGGTCCAGGACCCGCACCCGCCGCTCTTCATGGCCTGCTCCAAGCACGACACGCTCAAGCTCGCCGCCGAACTGGGCATCGGAGCCCTCGTGATGGGCTTCGCCGGCGCCGACGACGTCCGTACGATGCGCAAGGTCTACGACGAGGCCATCGCCACCCGCAGCGGGGACCGCTTCGTCTCCACCGAGGTCAACGACCACCTCTCCGCGCTCTGCCCCACCATCGTCCTCGACGACGCCGAGCGCGCCCTGCGCCTGGGCACCCGCGGCCAGCGCTTCTTCGCAGAGTCCATCGCCCACTGGTACGGCAACGCCCCCGAGCCGACGGGCTACTCCGAGGACGAGACCGCCGAGGAGCACGTGGCCGCGCTGGACAAGGGGCGCGAGGAGCTGGTCGCCAAGCTCCACGAGGCGAACATCCCGGCCCGCCCCATAGACACCGGCACCTACAACGCCGAGCATGCCTACGGCAACGCCCAGACGGCCATCGCCTACGTCGAGCAGCTGCGCGAGATCGGCGTCGACGAGGTCATGTGCCTGATCCAGATGGGCACCGTCCCCCAGGAGGCCTGCATGGAGACCATCCGCCAGTGGGGCGAGACGGTCATCCCGCACTTCCGCGCCCTGGAGGGCTGACCCGTGAGCCCCTCCCCCAACGGCAAGGTTCTCGACGGCAAGGTCGTCGTCATCACCGGCGCCGGCCGCGGCCAGGGCGCGGCCGAGGCCCGGCTGTGCGCCGAGGCCGGCGCACGGGTCGTGGTCACCGACATCCGGGAGGAGGAGGGCCGCACGGTCGCCGCCTCGCTCGGCGACCAGGGGCTCTACGTACGCCACGACGTGGCCGACGCCGACAGCTGGGCGGAGGTGGTCCGCGAGGCCGTACGCGCCTTCGGCACGGTCTCCGCCCTGGTCAACAACGCCGCGCTGTGGCGCACGGCCCACGTGGAGCGCCAGGGCCTGGAGGACTTCGAAGCCCTCCTACGGGTCAACCTGCTCGGGCCGTTCCTCGGCATCCAGGCGGTGGCCCCGGTGCTGCGCGCCGCCGGAGGCGGCTCGATCGTCAACGTCTCCTCCACCGCCGGACTGGTCGGCATCCCGGGCCACGCGGCGTACGGCTCGACCAAGTTCGCCCTCCGCGGGCTCACGAAGTCGGCCGCGCTGGACCTGGCGGGGGACCGGATCAGGATCAACTCCGTGCATCCGGGGGCCATCGACACCCCGATGGTCAGCGAGGCCGTCGCGGGTCGGGACTGGTCGCACCTGCCGCTGGGGCGGATCGGGCGGCCCGAGGAGGTCGGGGAGCTGGTCCTCTTCCTCTGCTCGGACGGGTCCTCGTACATCACGGGCGCGGAGTTCACGGTCGACGGGGGGATGACGGCGCGATGAGCGGAACCGATCGGCTGTCTCCGGCGGCCCGCCGGCTGTGCGACGCGATGGCGGCCGCCTTCCCCGGACCGGGGGACCCGGCGGCCCTGAGGGCGGCCGCGTCCGCCTCCCGGGGCGGCGGCGCGGAGGTGGCCTCCGTACGGGACGCGGTCGCGGACGGAGTCCCCGTCCGGATCTACGACCCGGCGCCGGGCGCCGCGGGCCGCCCGCTGGTGGTCTTCTTCCACGGCGGGGGCTGGGTGATGTGCGGCCTGGACACCCACGACGCGCTGTGCCGGGCGCTGGCCGTGGCCTCGGGCGCGGTGGTGGTCTCCGCGGACTACCGCCTCGCGCCCGAACACCCGTGGCCGGCCGCGCCCGACGATGCGCTGACGGTGCTGCTGTGGGCCCGGGCGCGGGCGGCCGAACTGGGCTGCGACCCCGCGCGGCTGGTCGTCGCCGGGGACTCCAGCGGAGGCAACCTCGCGGCCGTGACGGCCCTGCGGGCCCCCGAACTGGTTGCAGGCCAGCTGCTGTTCTACCCGCCGCTGGACGCCTCGATGGAGCAGCCCTCGGTGACCGAGTTCGGGGAGGGGTACTTCCACACGGCCGCGCACATGGCCTGGTACTGGGACCAGTACGGCGGCGACCCGGACCACCCCCACGTCTCCCCGCTGCGGGCCCCCGACCTCTCGGGGCTGCCGCGCACGCTGCTGGTCCTGGCCGACTGCGACGTCCTGCGGGACGAGGGCCTGGCCTACGGGCGCAGGCTGGGCGGAGCGGGCGTGGACTGCGGGGTCCACCTGGTCCCCGGGGTCTTCCACGGCTTCCTCGGCCTGCCGCTCCCCGCCGCGGCCGCGGCGATCGGGGCGGCGGGGGCGTGGGTGGCGGCGACGGCCGCGAAGTAGGGGGCAGGGGGCTGGGCGGCCGGATTCGAACCGGCGTCCTCCTCCATGCTGTGTAGGCGCACTACCTCTGTGCTACGACCCAGCCCTTGCGCCGGATCCTAGGCGCGGCCCCGGCGGGTGCGCACGCGAATATCCCCGGCATGATGTGCGCATGTCGATATCGGTCCCGGGGGCTGTGCTGCGCAACTCCCTCGCCCTCGCAGCGGAGTTCGCCGCCTCCCTGCTGATGCGCGGCTCCCAGCCGCACTGGCTGCCGATCATGCTGGCGCTGGTCGCCCTCGTGTCCGGACTGCCGCACGGCACCGACGCCGGCTTCGTCCACAGGATCGTGCTGGCGCTCGGCGCGGTGGCGATCGCCCTGTCCGCAGCCCAAGCCCTGGACGCCCCCGACCCGCTCCTCTGGCAGATCCTGACCGGAGCCCTGCTCCTGCCCCAGACGGCCTCCCTGACCCGCCTCTCCCGCCGTCCCACCGCCTGAAACGGCTGGCCGGAGCCGTGGCGGCGCGCCTACGCTGCGCCCATGCCGCCTACCCGCCCTTCCACCGTTCCCTGGGCTCCGCCCAGACCCGCGCCTCACACGCCGGCGGGGCTGGATTTCCAGCCCCGCCGGCGTGCACGTGCCGGCCCCGCCGGAGGTTAGAGGCGTTCGATGATGGTGACGTTGGCCTGGCCGCCGCCCTCGCACATGGTCTGGAGGCCGAAGCGGCCGCCCGTGCGCTCCAGTTCGTGGAGCAGGGTCGTCATCAGCTTGACGCCGGTCGCGCCCAGGGGGTGTCCCAGGGCGATCGCGCCGCCGTTGACGTTGACCCGCTCCGGGTCCGCACCCGTCTCCTTCAGCCAGGCCAGGGCCACGGGGGCGAAGGCCTCGTTGATCTCGACCAGGTCGATGTCGGAGAGGGACATGCCGGTCTTCTTCAGGGCGTACGCCGTCGCCGGGATCGGCGCCGACAGCATGCGGATCGGGTCCTCACCGCGCACCGACAGGTGGTGGATGCGCGCCCGCGGGCGCAGCCCGTGTTCCCGTACCGCCCGCTCCGAGGCCAGCAGCATCGCCGCCGCGCCGTCCGAGACCTGGGAGGAGACCGCCGCCGTGATCGTGCCGCCCTCCATGACGGGCTTGAGCCCCGCCATCTTCTCCAGGGTGGTGTCGCGGCGCGGGCCCTCGTCCACCGACACCGACCCGTAGGGCACGATCTCCCGCTCGAAGCGGCCCTCGTCGATCGCGCGCAGCGCCCGCTGGTGGGAGCGCAGGGCGAACTCCTCCATGTCGAGGCGGGAGATGCCCCACTTCTCGGCGATCAGCTGGGCCCCGTAGAACTGGTTGACGGGGGAGTCCCCGTACCGGGCCCGCCACCCCACCGAGCCCAGGTAGGGGCCCTCGGTGAAGCCCAGCGGCTCCGCCGCCTGCCGCGAGGCGAAGGCGATCGGGATCATCGACATGTTCTGGGTGCCGCCGGCCACCACCAGGTCCTGGGTGCCGGACATGACGCCCTGCGCCGCGAAGTGCACGGCCTGCTGCGAGGATCCGCACTGGCGGTCGATGGTGACGCCCGGGACCTCCTCGGGGAGCCCCGCCGCGAGCCAGGCCGTCCGGGCGATGTCCCCGGCCTGCGGCCCCACCGTGTCGAGGCAGCCGAAGACCACGTCCTCCACGGCCGACGGGTCGATCCCGGACCGTTCGACGAGCGCCTTGAGGACGTGTGCCCCCAGGTCGGCCGGGTGGACCTCGGACAGGCCCCCCTTGCGCCGCCCCACGGGGGTGCGTACGGCTTCGACTATGTAGGCCTCGGGCATCGGAACTCCTCAGGGATATCCAGGCATCGGGCAGGTGCCGGGGATGTGTGGGATCACGTTCGTGTGGCGATGCCGTCCAGGACCATCGAGAGGTACTGGCGGGCGATCTCCTCGGGGCTGTGCTGGCCGCCCGGCCGGTACCAGGACGCCGCCACCCACACCGTGTCGCGCACGAAGCGGTAGGTGAGGCGGATGTCCAGGTCGGCACGGAAGACCCCGTCCGCGACCCCGCGCTCCAGCGTCCCCAGCCATGCCTTCTCGAACTTGACCTGGGAGTCGGAGAGGTAGTGGAAGCGGGGCTGGGTCGACAGGGTGCGGGATTCCTTCTGGTAGATCGCGACGGCGGCGCGGTGCCGGTCGATCTCCCGGAACGATTCGGTGACGAGGGCCTCGATGGTCTCCCTGGGTCCGAGACCGGCGGCGAGGACGGTGTCGTACCCCTCCCACAGCTCGGTCAGGAAGGCGGAGAGGATCTCGTCGAGCATCGATTCCTTGGAATCGAAGTGGTAGTAGAGGCTGCCGGCGAGCATGCCGGCGGCGTCGGCGATCTTGCGGACGGTGGTGGCGTTGTAGCCCTGCGCGGCGAAGACCTCGGCGGCGGTGTCGAGGAGTTCGCGGCGGCGTTCGGGCGACGCCGTCACCTGGGGCTTCTTCTTGGCCGTCGGTGCGATCGGCTTGTTCGTTGGCACGCGTCCATTCTGGTACTGCGCCGGCCGGTCATCCGACGCCCTACGCGTGCTGACTGCTGACCGACACGGTCTCGCCCGTCATGTACGACGAGTAGCCGCTGGCCAGGAACACGATGACGTTGGCGACCTCCCAGGGCTCGGCGTAGCGGCCGAAGGCCTCGCGGGCGGTGAGTTCCGTGAGCAGCTCCTCGCTGGTGACCTTCACCAGGTGCGGGTGCATGGCCAGGCTCGGCGCGACCGCGTTGATCCGTACGCCGAACTCCGCCGCCTCCAGCGCCGCGCAGCGGGTCAGTGCCATCACCCCGGCCTTGGCGGCGGCGTAGTGGGCCTGCCCGGTCTGGGCGCGCCAGCCGATGACGGAGGCGTTGTTGACGATCACCCCGCCCGTTCCGGAGGCCTGCATGGAGCGCATCGCGGCGCGGGTGCAGCGGAAGGTGCCGTTCAGCGTGACGTCGAGGACGCGGGACCACTGGTCGTCGGTCATGTCGACGAGGTTGGCCGTACCGCCGAGCCCGGCGTTGTTGACGACGAGGTCGAGGCGGCCGTGGAGCCGTTCGGCGAGCGCGAAGAAGGCGCCCACCTGCTCCTCGTCGGTGACGTCGCAGGGCAGAGAGGCGACCCGGTCCGCACCGAACTCCGCGGCCAGCGCCTCCTCGCTCTCCTTGAGGCGGCGGGCGTGCGCGTCGCCGATGAGGACGCGGGCACCCTCCTCCAGGAAGCGGCGTGCGGTGGCCCCGCCGATGCCGGCCCCGGCGGCCGCGGTGATCACGGCGCTCCGGCCGGCCAGCAGACCGTGCCCCGCCACGTACTCGGGCGCGTTGCGGAGCACGTTGCCGGATCGGTCTTCCGGTGCGTTCATGCCCGGACCTCCTTGGGAAGGCCGAGGATGCGCTCGGCGACGATGGTGCGCTGGATCTCGTCGGAGCCTGCGTAGAGGGTGTCGGAGCGGGAGAAGAGGAAGAGCCGCTGCCAGTCGTCGAGGTCGTACGGGTCCCCGTGCGCCCCGGCCGCGAGCAGCGAGGCGGCTCCGCAGACGTCCATGGCGAGTTCGCCGAGGTCCCGGTGCCAGCGGGCCCAGTACAGCTTGGCCGTGGACGGGGAGACCCCGGGCCGCAGCGCGGAGGCGCGCATGGTCTCCAGGCCGATCCAGGCCCGGACGAGCCGGTCGCGGATCAGCGGATCGGCCATCGCACCGTTGCGCTTCGCCAGCGCGGCCAGGTCCTCGAGCTCGCGGCGGAAGCCGACCTGCTGGCCGAGGGTGGAGACGCCGCGCTCGAAGCCGAGGGTGGCCATGGCGACGGCCCAGCCCTCACCGGGCGCGCCGACCACGTGGGCGGCGTCGGTGCGGGCCCCGTCGAAGAAGACCTCGTTGAACTCGGAGGTCCCGGTCAGCTGCACGATGGGCCGGACCTCCACCCCGGGCTGGTCCATCGGGACCAGGAGGTAGGACAGTCCCGCGTGCCGGCGTGAGCCCGGCTCGGTGCGGGCGACGACGAAGCACCACTGCGAGGCGTGGGCCAGGGAGGTCCAGATCTTCTGGCCGTCCACCACCCACGCGCCCTCCACGAGGGCGGCCCGGGTGCGGATGTTGGCCAGGTCCGAGCCGGCGTCGGGCTCGCTGTAGCCCTGGCACCACAGCTCTTCGACGGCCCGGATGGGCGGCAGGAAGCGCCGCCGCTGCTCCTCGGTGCCGTACGCGATGAGGGTGGGGCCGAGGAGCTGCTCGCCTATGTGGTTCACGCGCGCGGGCGCGTCGGCCAGCGCGTACTCCTCGTGGAAGGCGATCTGCTGCGCGGTGCTCGCGCCGCGGCCGCCGTACTCGACGGGCCAGCCCACGCAGGTCCAGCCGTGCGCCGCCATGTGCCGTTCCCAGGCGAGGCGTTCGGCGAAGGCCTCGTGCTCCCGGCCCGGTCCGCCGCGGCCCTTGAGGGCGGCGAACTCGCCGGTGAGGTGGGCCCGTAGCCAACTCCGAACCTCGGTGCGGAACTCCTCGACGCTGCTCATGGCCGTACGTTAACCTACCAAACACTTGTTAGGGAAGGATCCAGGGATGCCCGACGAAACCCCCGTGCTCTACGAGCGCCGCGGCCCGGTCGCGTACGTGACCATGAACCGCCCCCGGTACCGCAACGCCCAGAACAGCGCGATGACCTACGCCCTCGACGACGCCTTCTACCGGGCCGCCGACGATCCCGCGGTCAAGGTCGTCGTCCTGGCCGGGGCCGGCGAGCACTTCTCGGCGGGCCACGACATCGGCACCCCCGAGCGCGACGCACACCTGCCCTTCGAACGCCGGGCCGGCCTCTGGTGGGACCACTCCCAGCGCTCCGGCGCCGAATCCCGCTTCGCCCGCGAATCCGAGGTCTACCTCGGCATGTGCCGGCGCTGGCGCGAACTGCCCAAGCCCGTCATCGCCTCCGTCCACGGCGCGTGCGTGGCCGGCGGGCTGATGCTCGCCTGGGTCTGCGACCTGATCGTGGCCAGCGAGGACGCCTTCTTCGCCGACCCGGTCGTCCGCATGGGCATCCCGGGCGTCGAGTACTTCGCCCACCCGTGGGCGATGCCCCCGCGCATCGCCAAGGAGTTCCTCTATACCGGCGACCGGATGCCCGCCCGCCGCGCCTACGAGATCGGCATGGTCAACCGGGTCGTCGAGCGGGTCGAACTGGCCGGGGCCACCGACCGGCTCGCGCTGCGCATCGCCGAGATGCCCTCCTTCGGACTCGCCCTCACCAAGCGGGCCGTCAACCAGGCCGAGGACCTCCAGGGCCTGCACACCGGCATGGACTCCGTCTTCGGCCTGCACCACCTCGCGCACGCCCACAACGCCGAGACGACGGCGGACTCGCTCGGCGGCATGGACATATCGGGAATGAAAGGTGCCGCGATGAAGGGCTCCGCCATGAAGGAGGCGAACAGCTGATGGACCTGACCCACTCGGCGGACGTGGAGGCCTTCCGGGCCGAGGCGCGCGACTGGCTGGCCGCCCACGTGCCCGCCACCCCCCTGCCCTCGCTGGAGACCCGCGAGGGCTTCGCCGCCCACCGGGAATGGGAGGCGCTCCTGCACTCCGCCCGCTGGGCGGTGGTGTCCTGGCCCGAGGAGTACGGCGGCCGCGGCGTCGACATCGAGCACTGGCTGGTCTTCGAGGAGGAGTACTGGGCCGCCGGCGCACCCGGCCGGGTCTCCCAGAACGGCATCAACCTGCTCGCCCCCACCCTCTTCGACCACGCCACGGACGAACAGCGCGCCCGCGTCCTGCCCTCCATGGCGAGCGGCGAGACCATCTGGGCCCAGGCCTGGTCGGAGCCCGAATCCGGCTCCGACCTCGCCTCCCTCACCTCCCGGGCGGTGCGCACCGAGGGCGGCTGGCTGCTGTCCGGGCAGAAGACCTGGTCCTCGCGGGCCGCCTTCGCCGACCGGGCCTTCGGCATCTTCCGCACCGACCCCGACGCCCCCAAACCGCACCAGGGCCTCACCTACCTGATGTTCGACCTGCACGCCCCCGGGGTCACCGTGCGGCCCATCGGCCGCCTCGACGGCAAGCCCGCCTTCGCGGAACTCTTCCTCGACGAGGTCTTCGTCCCCGACGCGGACGTCATCGGGGAGCCCGGACAGGGCTGGCGGATCGCCATGTCCACCACCGGCAACGAGCGCGGGCTCACCCTGCGCGCCCCGGGCCGCTTCCTCGCCGCCGCCGACCGCCTCGTGGACCTGTGGCAGAGCCACGGGGACCCGGCCGACACCGCCCTGCGCGACCGGGTCGCCGACGCGGTCGTCGGAGCGCGCGCCTACCAGCTGTTCACCTGGGCCAACGCCTCCCGCTTCGCCGCCGGAGAGACGATCGGCGCCGAGTCCAGCCTGAACAAGGTGTTCTGGTCCCGGTACGACATCGCCCTGCACGAGAGCGCCCTCGACCTGCTGGGCCCCGACGCGGAACTCGCCGACGGGGAATGGGCCGAGCCGTGGATCTTCTCCCTCGCCGGTCCCATCTACGCGGGGACCAACGAGATCCAGCGCGACATCATCGCCGAGCGGCTGCTCGGCCTCCCGAAGGGCCGCCGCTGATGCGCTTCCTGCCGTCCGAAGAACAGTCGGACTTCGCCCGCACCCTGCGCGGTCTGCTCGCCGCCTCGGACGTCCCGGCGGCGGTACGGGCCTGGGGCGCGGGCGACCACGCACCGGGCAAGGTCCTGTGGGCGCGGCTCGCCGCCACCGGACTGTTCGCCCTCGCGGCCGACGAGGCCCACGAGGGCATGGGCCTGATGCCGCTGGAGCTGGCCACCGGGTTCGTGGAGCTGGGCCGCGCCGGGGTCCCCGGCCCGGTGGTGGAGACGGCCGCCGCCGCCGTACTCCTGACCCGGCTCGGCGACGAAGCACTGGCCAAGCGGTTCCTCCCCGGGCTGGCGGCGGGGGAGACCTCGGCCACCCTCACCCTGCCCGGTGCCGGCCCGTACGCCCTGGACGCCGACGCGGCCACCCACCTCTTCACGGTGTCCCCGGCCGGGGAACTCCGCCTGGCCCCCGGCGCCGGACCGATCCGCACCTCCACCGACCCCGCCCGCCGCCTGGCCCTCCCGGACGGCGGCGGCGAACTCCTCGCCGTCGGCCCCGCGGTCACCGCGGCCGCCCGGGACGCAGCGGACTGGGCCCGGCTGCTGACCGCCGCCCAGTGCCTCGGCACCGGCGAGGCCCTCCTCGCGCGCACGGTGGAGTACGCGAAGCAGCGCACGCAGTTCGGCACGGCGATCGGCGGCTTCCAGGCGGTGAAGCACCGGCTCGCCGACACCCTGATCGGCCTGGAGTTCGCCCGGCCGCTGCTGTGGGCGGCCGCGCTCTCGCTGGCCCCCGGGGAGGTCGCGGCGGCGAAGCTGACCGCGGGCGAGGCGGCGTACGCGGCCGCCATGACCGCGCTCCAGCTCCACGGCGCCGTCGGCTACACCGAGGAACTCGACCTCTCCCTGTGGCTGCGCAAGGCACGCCCGCTGCGCGACGCCTGGGGGAGCCCCTCGCAGTGCCGGGCGGCGGTCCTTCAGGAGCGGGTGCGGTAGTACGAGGAGAGGGCCGTGTTCACGACCACGGCCACCGCGAACCACAGGGCCGGCTGCCGCTGCCCGAGCGCGAGCAGCGCCAGGGCGGCGGCGCCGAACACCACGGCCTTTACTCCGAGCTGAGCGGCCAGTGGAACGGTGAACCGCGCCTTCGGCGCGGCGAACATCCCCCAGAGCACGGCGGCGGCGGCCGGCGCGGCCACCGCCAGGCCGAGGGACCCGGCCCATCCGATGTCCCGGCTGAAGCCCCACCAGGCGAGCACGACAAGGATCAGCAGCTCCAGCAGGAAGGCGAGCCCTTCGTTGACGAGGAAGAACGCGTGGACGGTCGGAGACAGCCGAGAAGACGGCGGAGTGGGCGACATGGCGGTCAGCCTCACGTGGCAGGGGCGCAATTCGCTAGGGCTGCGACCGCGCCGTTTCAGATGACGGCCACGCTGAGCGTGACCAGGTAGGGCTCTTCCACCACTCCGTCCGGAAAGACCGGATCCAGCCGCTCCCGCTCGGCGTCCAGGAACTCCCGCGTGCCCGCCTCGCCCAGCAGCAGGAACGCGGAGTGGCTGGCCAGGTTCGCCAGGTGCGCCTCCAGCGGGATGCGCCGGGACCACGGCACGCTCCGCGTGGCGAAACCGGAGTCGAGGCCGCGCGGAAGCGTCCGGTAGCCCAGGGACACGGCGCTCCCGCCGACCGCGCCTGCCCCGCCGGTGACCGCGCCGCCCGGGCCGTCGGCCCCGAAGAAGGCGCGGAGCCGCTCGCCCTGCGCCGCGACCCAGCCGGCCGACTCGTCCAGGTCGTTCCACCAGATCGCGAGCGCCCCGCCGGGCTTCAGCACCCGGCGGGCCTCGGGCACGGACCGCGCCGGATCCGTCCAGTGCCAGGCCTGGGCGTACGTCAGGAAGTCGAAGGCGGCCCCGGCCAGCGGCAGCCGGTCCCCGTCCCCGCGCACGATCGGGATCCCAGGCCGGGTGCGCCGGAACTCCGCGGCCATCCCGTCCCCGGGCTCCACCGCCACCACCTCGGCTCCCCGGGCGCGCATCGGCGCCGTTCCGATCCCCGTTCCCGCCCCCACGTCTGCGACCCGGGCCCCGGCGAACCGGCGCCCGGCCAGCTCCTCGACGGCGTCGTACAGCGCCTCGGGATAGCCGGGCCGGTGCTGCCCGTAGAGAGCGGCGGCGCTGTCGAAGGACCGGGCCCGGGAGCGGGGAGTCGTCCGAGTTGTCGTCATGGTGCCATTGTTTTCGATCACGCACGTCCCGGCCAGACCGCCTCGGGACAGTGGTCACGCGGCGCGGACCAGCCCCGCCT
The DNA here is from genome assembly GCF_042880975.1 of Streptomyces sp. NPDC058289. Classification (NCBI taxonomy): domain Bacteria; kingdom Bacillati; phylum Actinomycetota; class Actinomycetes; order Kitasatosporales; family Streptomycetaceae; genus Streptomyces; species Streptomyces sp. NPDC058289. Next base: position 5,295 of record NZ_JBHVYI010000042.1, on the reverse strand, counting down.
CGTAGGCGAGGATCGCGGCCTGGGTCCGGTTCGACAGGTCGAGCTGCGTCAGGATCCGCGAGACGTACGTCTTCACGCTCGCCGGGGACAGGTGCAGCGCCTGTGCTATCTGCAGGTTCGTCCGGCCCTCGCCGACCAGCGCGAGGACGTCCCGCTCGCCGGGGGACAGGGTGGAGAGCTGCTCCGCATGGTCGGGCGCCTCGGTGCGGGTGTCCGCCCGCTCCAGCAGCACCCGCATCACCCCGGGCGCCAGAGCGCTGCCGCCCGCCGCGACCGTGCGGATGCCGGCGAAGAGCTCCTCGGGGCGCAGGTCCTTCAGCAGGAATCCGGCCGCTCCGGCCCGCAGTGCGTCCAGGACCAGGTCGTCCGCCGTGTAGCCGGTGAGGACGAGGACGCGCGGCGGGTCGGGCAGCCGCAGCACCTGCAAGGTCGCCTCCAGGCCGTCGACCTTCGGCATGACCAGGTCCATCAGCACCACATCGGGCCGGTGCGTCCGCGCCAGCGGCACCGCCTCGGCCCCGTCGGCGGCTTCCGCGACCACCTCGATGTCGGGCGCGCTCGCGAGCAGGGTCACCAGTCCCGACCGTATGAGGCTCTGGTCGTCGACCACCATCACGCGGATCGTCATGTGACCCACCTCCCCCTGATGTCCCTGATTCCCCGTCTCATTGCGGACATTACCCCCATACCGGAACTTAAGTCCGTCCAACCCTCCCTCCCCAGTCCCCTTTTGCTGCCCCGCCTGTCCTCTTTCGGCGACTTCGGCGACCCCCCGTCCTCCCGGACGGTGGTTACCGAGGCCGAACGCACCACCGCTTCACCCGGTGCACGGGCCTCCGCAATGTCCCCGAAGTCAGGAACTCCGCATGTCTTTCCCGTCTGCTCGTACCCTCGCCGGTCTCGTTGTCGCCGGTATCGCCGCACCCGCCGCCGTGGGTCTCGTGGCACAGCCCGCGTCCGCCGCGTCGGTCGGCACGTGGGACAAGGTCGCCCAGTGCGAGTCCACCGGCGACTGGAGCATCAACACCGGCAACGGCTACTACGGCGGTCTGCAGTTCTCCTCCGGCACGTGGGCGGAGTTCGGCGGCCGGCAGTACGCCCCCCAGGCCAACCAGGCCACCAAGGCGCAGCAGATCGCCATCGCCGAGAAGGTCCTGGCGACCCAGGGCCCCGGCGCCTGGCCCTCCTGCGGCAAGCTCGCCGGCCTCCAGCGCGGCGGCCCGGCCCCCGAGGCCCCCGCGGCACCCGCCAAGGGCGCCGGCACCTCGACCGCCGACAAGAAGACCGAGACCCCGGCCGCTCCGAAGCGCGCCCAGGGTGCCGACAGCTACACCGTCGTCAGCGGCGACACCCTCGGCACCATCGGTTCCGAACTGGGCGTCAGCTGGCAGACCCTCTACTCCGAGAACCGCTCGGTGATCGGGTCCAACCCGGACATGATCCTCCCGGGCCAGCGCCTCGCGTACGGCTCCGGCTCCGGCGGCTCCTCCGACTCCGGCAGCAGCACCCCGGCCGCTCCGAAGTCCTCCGGCAAGTCGAGCTCGTCCAGCTCCTCGGAGTCCTCCGGCTCTTCGGAATCCTCCAAGAGCAGCTCCAAGAGCAGCTCCAAGAGCAGCAGCGCCGAGGGCGTCCTGCCCGTCTCGGGCGGCAGCATCTCCGCGCGTTACCACCAGTCGGGCGGCTGGGCGGCCGGGTACCACACCGGCATCGACTTCGCGGTGTCCACCGGCACCCCGGTCCGGGCCGCTGCCGCGGGCACCGTCGTCTCCTCCGGCTGGCAGGGCGCGTACGGCAACGCCGTGGTCATCAAGCACGACGACGGCCGCTACACGCTCTCCGCCCACCTCTCCTCGGCGACCGCCTCCGAAGGCGAGCGCGTCTCCGCCGGTGAGCAGATCGGCCGCTCCGGCAACACCGGCAACTCCACCGGCCCGCACCTCCACTTCGAGGTGCGCTCCAGCAACAGCTACGGCGCCGACGTCAACCCGGTCACCTGGCTGAACGGCCTCGGCGTCTCCCTGTAAGCAACGAGCCGGGTCCCCACGAGCCGGTTCACCCAAAACGCGTCCCCCCCGGATGCCCCTTCGGCGGAAGAAGGGCAACCTGGGGGGACGTTTTGGCATGCTCTGCGCAGTTTTGTGCGCCGACGGGGGGGTGGAGTCATGCAGGCCGTGCCCGGTCGCGCCGGACGGTTGCTGGAACGGGGTCTGCGCACCCTGACCGGGGAGAGCGGCGGGGCACCGGACCCGGTGCGCGCCCGCCGCACCGACATCTGGCTCGCCCTCCTCTGCGGAGCGCTCACCACCCTCAACCTCCACGACGTCCACCGCTTCGGCCTCGTCACCGACTACCCCACGAGCCTGGCCACCGGCTGGCTCGCGGCCGCCTCCCTGCTCTGGCGCCGCTCCCACGCCTGGATACCGGCCCTCGTGGCCACCGCCGCCACCCTCGTCTCCGACGACCGCGGCCCCCTCGTCTTCGCCGCCTACGCCCTGGCCGCGTACGGCCGCACCCACCGCTGGGGCGGGGTCCTGCTGATGGCCGTCGTCTACGTCGCCACCCGCGACGTGTTCCTGCCGCTCGGGTACGCGGGGCGCGACCCCGCCTCCTTCGTCCTCGGCTCCATCCTCGTGCCCGCCCTGTACGGGGAGACCGTGCGCCGCAACCGGCACGTCATGACCGCGTTGCGCGAGCGGGCCCGCCAGGCCCACGCCGCCGTGGACCAGGCGGCCGACCTGGCCGTCGTCCAGGAACGCACCCGTTTGGCCCAGCGCACCCACGACGGGCTCGGCCACCGCCTCACCGCCCTCACGATGCAGGCCGCCGCCCTGCGCCTGGACGCCGAGGCCGACCCCCGGGTCCGGGAGGCCGCCGGCGCCGTGGAGGAATCGGCGCGGGCCGCGATGGCCGAGGTCAGGGAGGTGCTGGACATGCTGACCGACCCCGCGGGCAGCCGCGCGCACACCTCCCCCGTGGACGTGGGCCGCTTCCTCGGCTCCCTGGCCCGGAACATGCGGGCCACCGGCATGGAGATCACCCACCACACCCAGCCAGGCCTGGGCTCCTTCCCGGCGGCCGACGGGCGGCTGCTCCTGCGGATCGCCCGGGAGGGGCTCACCAACGCGGCGAAGTACGCCCCAGGCTCCGCCGTTCGGATGAATCTGTACGTCGAGGACGGGGAGGTTCGCCTCGATGTGGTCAACACCGCCCCGGAGGGGGAACGGATCGTCCTCGACTCCGGTGGGATGGGCATTCCGGGGCTCCGCCGCGCCCTCGCGGAGGTGGGCGGGAAGCTGCGCGCCGGATCCACTCGGGACGGAGGTCACATGCTCGCGGCGACACTCCCCGACCGACGTGTGCTAGCTTAGAGCTCGTTGCAGTTGTGGTACCCATGAACTTTATGTGCGCCTGACGGGAATGCTCCGACAGGCGCTTTTATTGTTTTGCCGGAATCTCCGGATGGGGCCCTTTGCCGCCTATTCAGGAGATTCAAAAATGGCACTTGGCACCGTGAAGTGGTTCAACTCGGAAAAGGGCTTCGGCTTCATCGAGCAGGACGGTGGCGGCCCGGACGTCTTCGCCCACTACTCGAACATCGCCACCCAGGGCTTCCGTGAGCTCAACGAGGGCCAGCGCGTGTCCTTCGACGTCACCCAGGGCCAGAAGGGCCCCCAGGCGGAGAACATCCTCCCCGCCTAAGGCAGTCAGCACGCCGGGGTCCGCACCGAGTAGGTGCGGGCCCCGGCTTGTCTGCTGTTTCGAACCATTTGTTTGCAGTGCTTTGTGTAGTACCTGCCGGTTTCAGGAGGGCTTTCTCGCATGACCAGCTCCAGCTCCGCACGACCCAGCCGCCGCCCCACCCGGGGTCGAGGTGCGGCTCAGGGACGTCCGAAGGCTGGCGCGGGACGGCAGAAGTCCGCCCCCGTAGCCAGGCCCCAAGAATTCACCATGCCCGAACCGCTGACCCCGGCCCTGCCGCCGGTGGAAGCGTTCGAGGACATGGACATGCCCGAGGCGCTGCTGAAGACCCTCGCCGCCCAGGGCGTCACCCAGCCGTTCCCGATCCAGGCCGCGACCATCCCGAACTCGCTCGTCGGCCGTGACCTGCTCGGCCGCGGCCGTACCGGCTCCGGCAAGACGCTGGCCTTCGGCCTGGCCCTGCTGGCCCGCACCGCCGGCCGCCGCGCCCAGCCGAAGCAGCCGCTCGCCCTGGTCCTCGTACCGACCCGTGAGCTCGCGCAGCAGGTCACCGACGCGATGACCCCGTACGCCACGGCCGTCAACCTGCGCATCACGACCGTCGTCGGCGGGATGTCGATCAACCGGCAGTCCGGCGTCCTGCGCCGCGGCGCCGAGGTGCTCGTCGCCACCCCCGGCCGCCTGAAGGACCTCATCGACCGCGGTGACGCCGACCTCTCCCAGGTCTCCATCACGGTCCTCGACGAGGCCGACCAGATGACCGACATGGGCTTCATGCCGCAGGTCACCGCCCTGCTCAAGCAGGTCCAGCCCGAGGGCCAGACCATGCTGTTCTCGGCGACCCTCGACAAGAACATCGACAAGCTCGTCAAGATGTTCCTCACCGATCCGGTCGCCTTCTCCGTCGACCCGTCCGCCGGCGCGGTCAGCACGATGGAGCACCACGTCCTGTACGTCATGGACGAGACCGACAAGAAGGCCGTGGCCACGCGCATAGCCGCTCGCGACGGCCGGGTGATCATGTTCGTCGACACCAAGCGCGGGGTCGACCGCATGGTCAAGAAGCTCCTCGCCGACGGCGTCCGCGCCTCCGGCCTGCACGGCGGCCGCTCGCAGCCGCAGCGCAACCGGACCCTCGACTGGTTCAAGACGGGCGAGGTCACCGCGCTGGTCGCCACCAACGTGGCCGCGCGAGGCATCCACATCGACGACCTCGACCTCGTCGTCAACGTGGACCCGCCGACCGACCACAAGGACTACCTCCACCGCGGCGGCCGCACCGCCCGCGCCGGCGAGTCCGGCAGCGTCGTCACCCTGGTCCTGCCCGACCAGAAGCGCGACATGACCCGCCTGATGTCGGACGCCGGGATCTCCCCGCGCACCGCGCAGATCAAGTCCTCCGACGAAGAGCTCGCGCGCATCACCGGCGCCAAGGAGCCCTCGGGCATCCCGGTCGTCATGGACGTCCCGCAGGCCACCCCGCCGCGCCAGCGCTCCGCCGGCCAGGCCGGCGGCGGCTCCGGCGGTGGCGCGCGCCGCCGCTCGGGCGGTCCGCGCACCGGCTCCGGCACGGGTGCGGCTCCGGCCGCCGGGGGC